>NZ_JBHZGL010000005.1:0-265645 GCF_051900415.1 Frateuria sp. GZRR35 | reverse complement strand
AGCGCTGTGGTCCCACCCGATCCCATCCCGAACTCGGAAGTGAAACGCAGCCGCGCCGATGGTAGTGTGGCTTGTCCATGCAAGAGTAGGTCACCGCCAGGGGCTTTATCCAAAAACCCTCACCGATGTCGGTGGGGGTTTTTCTTTGCGCGTGCGTCGCAGCCTGGGGTACGCCCGTGCTGGCGGTCCGGCGCCGCGATCCCGCGTGGGACGTAACCGCGCTTCCGGCGGCCGCGCGCATGAGCCGATCCACGCTTCGCTGGACCGAATCGATCCCGATGCCATGGCCGTGCGCCCGCGCTTAGGGCACGAAGCGAGCTCGCATATCACGCGGGTCACACCACGCGCGTTACCGTCTCGAAAGCGGCAGGGTGAGGGTTTTGCCTTGCTCCCCGCAGCGCTGCCATGGCGGTCGCGCACAGGTGCGCTCCTACAGGGAACTTTGACCGCGCCTCGTTGCGACACGTGATCGGTGGGGCGCGGGACCTGATCTCCCAATTGCACATGCGTGCACCCATCACGCTTCTTCGGAATAAACGGGCCCAGTATTCCCGCTGTGCCTCTATGATGCGTGGAAGACACGACGCCGCGCCGAGGGAGACGCCGCCTTGTTCGTCCATGTGGAAACCCGACGGCGCTCAGCCACGCAGTGGGCGACGCTGTTGCTCGTGCTTGTGTGCGTGGCCAGCTTCGTGGCTTTGGCGTTGATGCCGCCACAGCAGCGGATCTCGTTTCTCCTCGAATGGGGCACCATTCCCGCCAACATCTTCGATGCTCACGAGGCGCTCTGGCGGCAGTTGGGCGACACCGCGCTGTTGCGCCTCTTCACGGCGCTCTTCATCCACGTGGCCTGGATCCATCTGCTGAGCAACCTGCTCTTCCTGGTGATCTTCGGCCTGCCGGCGGAGCGGACGCTGGGCTCGGCGCGTTTTCTGTCGCTGTTCGTTGCCGGTGGCATCGTGGCGAACCTGGTTGGTGCCCTGACACTCGCCGGCGTCCGGCTGCCGATCATCGGTTGCAGCGGAGCCGTGTCGGCGGTGTTGGGCGCGTATGCGGCACTGTTCCCGCGGGCCCGGCTCGGCCTGGTGTTGCCGCTGGGCCTGTTCCTCGAATTCGTGCGCGTACCGGCGTACCTGCTGATCGGCATCTGGGTGCTGCTGCAGTTGCTCTTCAGCTACGCCGGGCCGAGCTATGGCGCGGTGGTGTGGTGGACGCACATCGCCGGCTTCCTGTTCGGCATGTTGTTCGCGCTGTTCTCGCGCGATGCGATCGCACGCCGCCTGCGCGGATAAACTGCGGGCCATGCGCGCGAAGAAGCTCTACAAAGTCACCTTCCTGCACCTGGGCAAGTGCTACGAGCTGTACGCACGGCACGTGGATACCAGTCCGCTATGGGGCTTCACCGAAATCGGCGAGCTCGTGTTCGAACCAGCCGGTTCGGGGCTGCTGGTCGATCCCACCGAGGAGCGTCTTCGCGAAGAGTTTGCCGACACCCGCGTGCTTCATCTGCCGATGCAGTCGGTTGTCCGCATCGAGGAAGTCGAGCGCAAAGGTGCGCTGGTGATCCGCGAGGCCAGCGACGGGCAGAAGGTCACGCCCTTTCCGCTGCCGCCCAAACCCCGCTAACCCTTTCACAGCCGGCGCGTACGTTACAGCGGATGCCGGCCCCCGGCCTGATTACGCTGCGCTCAGCCCATGACGCAAGCCGAACCCTCGCATGAGGCTACGCGCGATCGGCGTGGCGGCTACTTCGCGCCAGACCTGACGGGGATCGCTGCCTTCGCGCTGCATCGCAGCGTGCTTGCGCCGGATATAGGCACGCATCACATCCGCATTGAACTCGGGGTGGAACTGGGTGCTGACCGCGTTGGGGCCGTAGCGGAGCAGGTGGTGCGGATCACGCGCCGAGCGGGCAAGCACGGTCGCTCCCGATGGTGGCTCCAGCACGCTTTGCTCGTGCGTGGTGTGAGCGCGGAAGCTTGCGGGCAGCCGCTCCGTGAGCGGATCGCGGCCGGCGGCTGGCGTCAGCTCGATCGGCAAGGTGCCGATTTCCCGCCCGCCGGGCAGGTAGTCCACGCGGCCGCCAAGCGCATGCGCCATCAACTGATGGCCGTAACAGACGCCGAACAATGGCAGATGGGCATCCATGGCATCGCGGATCCAGCCCGCGGTGCGCTCGCTCCACGCGGCACGTTCGGTGACCATCGTCGCGGAACCGGTGATCAGTGCGCCAGCGACATCCTTCGCCGAAGGCAGGTTCTCGCCGGCGGCGACGTCCACGACCTGTACGCGTACCGGCGACAGCGCCGCGCACAGGCGAAACCAGTGGGGAAAGTCGCCGTGGCGCGCACGGATGGGATCCGGCGCGCGGCCGGTACGGATGATCAGGATGGGCTTCATGCGGACGTCTGGGTGGCCAAAGGCTGGGACGGGTTCTCGTTTTCGATGGGCGGCAGGACGGTAAGCACTTCCTGCACCGTGGTCACGCCCTTGGCCACCTGTGCGGCGGCCGAAATGCGCAGGGGCTGCATGCCTTCGGCCAGTGCGGCTTCGCCCAGCCTGGCCAGATCAAGCTGGGCCGAGACCAGACCGCGCAGGCGCGGACTGATCCTGAGCATCTCGTAGACGCCCGTGCGGCCCATGAACCCGGTATTGCGGCACTCCAGGCAGCCGACCGGCTCGAACACCTTCTCCGGCAACGGCAGCGACCAGCCATGGGTCAGCGCCGTCCACGCGTGCGGATCCTGCGGCGCCTCGCGCTTGCAGTGCGGGCACAGCGTGCGCACCAGGCGCTGGGCGACCACGCCGGTGAGCGTGGACTGGATCAGGTAATGCGGCACGCCCAGGTCGAGCAGGCGGGTCACCGCGCTGGGCGCGTCATTGGTGTGCAGGGTGGAGAGCACCAAGTGACCGGTCAGCGAGGCCTGCACCGCCATCTGCGCGGTTTCCAGATCGCGGATCTCGCCGATCATGATGATGTCCGGGTCCTGGCGCAGCAGCGTGCGCACGCCGGCGGCGAAGTCCAGCTCGATCGAGGCCTGCACCTGCATCTGGTTGAGCTCGGGGCTGACCATCTCGATCGGGTCTTCCACCGTGCAGACGTTGAGCTCCGGCCGCGCCAGGTGCTTGAGCGTCGAGTACAGCGTGGTGGTCTTGCCCGAGCCGGTCGGACCGGTCACCAGCACGATGCCGTGCGGTCGCTCGACCAGCGAGCGCCAGATGGCGTCTTCCTCCGGCGAGAAGCCCAGCTGCGAGAAATCCTTGGCCACGATGTCCGGGTCGAAGATACGCATGACCACCTTCTCGCCGAAGGCGGTGGGCATGGTCGAGATACGCAGTTCCACCTCGCGTCCGGCGGAGGAGCGGGTCTTGATGCGGCCGTCCTGCGGGCGGCGCTTCTCGGCGACATCCATCCGCGCGAGGATCTTGATGCGCGCGGTCACCGCGGTCATCACCGGCGGCGGCAGTTCGAACACCTTGTGCATGATGCCGTCGATGCGAAAGCGCATCTGGCCCGCGTCGCGGCGCGGTTCGAGGTGAATGTCCGAGGCGCGCTGCTCGAACGCGTACTGCAGCAGCCAGTCGACGATGTGCACGACGTGGCGGTCGTCCGCTCCGACCTCGCCGGTCTTGCCCAGCTCCACCAACTGCTCGAAGTTGAGGATGGCCGCTGCGCTGTCGTAGCCCGATCCCTTGGCGTCCTGCGCCATCTGGATCGAGCGTTGTACGCCATAGAGCTCGGCCAGGTAGCGATTGATGTCCAGCGGGCTGGCCACCACCCGGCGCACGTCCCGGCGCAGCATCTGTGCCAGGTCACCCGCCCAGGCCGCGTCGAACGGCTCGCTGGTGGCAAAGGTCACTTCCGCCGGTGTAGCTGCCACCGGCAGGATGCGATGGCGTGTGGCGTAGGCATGGCTGACCACCTGGGTCACCGCTGCCACGTTGATCTTCATCGGGTCGATCTTGAGGTAAGGCAGCGCCGCCTGGCCGGCCAGCCATTCGGTCAGGCTCTCGAGCCCCAGGGGACGACCGGGATCACGCTGGTTGGGCAGCTTGGCGTTGGCGATCAGCACCAGCGGGTGCAACTCGACCGTGGCGCGGCCGGCACGCGCCCCCATGCGTACGTTCTTGGCGTCCTCGGCGGCCACGAAACCGTCGACCACCAGGGCGGCCAGCACGTCGTCCAGCCCGAGCCGGCCACGGCGGCCGAGCAGGGATGCGATTTGCGGTGATGCGGCCATCGAGGACGGGCCTCCCCCGTGTGCGTTCGAGCGGCGCCGGGCCAGTGCGGGCGCGGGCTTTGGCTATACTAACGCGCTTTGTTGCAAGGCCGACCGCCATGCCCGCGCGCACTTTCCAGGACGTGATCCAGACCCTCAACCGCTATTGGGGGGCGCAGGGTTGCGTACTCCTGCAGCCGCTGGACACCGAGGTCGGCGCGGGTACCTTCCACCCGGCGACGTTCCTTCGCTCGCTCGGCCCCGAACCCTGGGCCGCCGCCTATGTACAGCCCTCGCGCCGTCCCACCGACGGCCGGTATGGCGAGAACCCCAACCGCCTGCAGCATTACTACCAGTACCAGGTGGTGATGAAACCCAATCCCGAGAATATCCTCGAGCTCTACATCGGCTCGCTGAAGGAGTTGGGGCTGGATCCGCTGGTGCATGACCTGCGCTTTGTCGAGGACAACTGGGAATCGCCCACGCTGGGCGCCTGGGGCCTGGGCTGGGAGGTCTGGCTCAACGGCATGGAGGTGACCCAGTTCACCTACTTCCAGCAGGCCGGCGGCCTGGAGTGCAGGCCGGTGACCGGCGAGATCACCTACGGCCTCGAGCGCCTGGCGATGTACCTGCAGAATGTGGACAACGTCTACGACCTCATCTGGACTGAGGGTCCCCACGGTACGGTCACCTACGGCGACGTGTTCCATCAGAACGAGGTCGAGCAGAGCACGTACAACTTCGAGCACGCCAACGTGCCGGAGCTGCTGCGCTGGTTCGACGTCTGCGAGGCGACCGCCAACCAGCTGATCGCCGCCGGGCTGCCGCTGCCGGCCTACGAGCAGGTGATGAAGGCCAGCCACACCTTCAACTTGCTCGACGCGCGCCGTGCGATCAGCGTGACCGAGCGACAGCGCTACATCCTGCGCGTGCGCACGCTTTCCCGTGCCGTCGCCGAGGCCTACGTGGCGCAGCGCGAGAAGCTCGGCTTCCCCGGCCTGAAGAACTTCAAGAAGGAGCCGGCCGCATGAGCGCCGCCAAATCGCTGCTGATCGAACTGGGCACCGAGGAACTGCCGCCCAAGGCGCTCGACGAGCTGTCGCAGGCGTTCCTGGATGGCATCGTGCAGGGCCTTTCCCGGCGCGGCATCGAGGGCGCGCTGGATACGGCGCGCGCCTACTGCACGCCACGCCGCTTGGCCGTGTACGTGCCCGCGGTCGCGGCCACGCAGCCGGAGCAACACATCGAACGCCGCGGCCCGGCGCTCAACGCCGCACTTGATGCGCAAGGCCAGCCGTCCAGGGCGCTGACCGGCTTTGCGCAATCCTGCGGCGTGGAGGTTTCGCAACTGGAGAAGCTGGAAACCGACAAGGGCGCCTGGTTCGTGTTCCGCGCGGTCAAGGCCGGCCAGCCGCTGGCCTCGCTGCTGCCGGAGATCGTCGAGGAGGCGCTCAAGGGCCTGCCGATCCCGCGCCCGATGCGCTGGTCCGGCCGCGACTACACCTTTGTGCGCCCGGTCCACTGGCTGGTCATGCTGCATGGTGCCGACATCATCGACGGCGGCGTGCTGGGCCTGAAGAGCGGGCGCAAGTCGCGCGGTCACCGCTTCATGCACCCGAACCCGGTACACGTGACCGACGCCGACGGCTGGCTCGACGCGCTACGCGCGGCCAAGGTACTGGCCGATCCGCTGGAGCGCCGCGACCGCATCCGAGATGAGATCGCCCGGACCGCGGCGCAGACCGGCGGCGAGCCGCGCCTGGATGATGCCCTGCTCAACGAAATCGCCAACCTCACCGAATGGCCGGCGGCGATCGCCTGCACCTTCGAGCGCGAGTTCCTGGCGGTGCCGCCCGAGGCGCTGGTCACCACCATGGAGACCAACCAGAAGTTCGTGCCGGTGTTCGACGCGACGGGCAAGCTCACCGAGCATTTCATCGGTATCGCCAACATCGAGTCCAAGGACCCGGCGGAGATCCGCAAGGGCTACGAGCGGGTCATCCGTCCGCGCTTCGCCGACGCCAAGTTCTTCTGGGACGAGGACCTCAAGACCCCGCTGGCAAGCTACCAGGAGTCGCTAAAGAACGTCACCTACCAGCAGGCCCTGGGCAGTCTGTGGGACAAGAGCGTGCGCGTGGCCGAACTCTCGCGCGTCATCGCCAGCCGCGTGGGCGTCGACGCCGGCGCCGCCACCCGTGCCGCCTCGCTGGCCAAGTGCGACCTCCTGACCCGCATGGTCGGCGAATTCCCGGAGCTGCAAGGCGTGATGGGCCGCTATTACGCACAGCGCCAGGACGAAGGCACGGCGGTGGCGCAGGCACTGGACAGCTACTACCAGCCGCGCTTCGCCGGCGACGCCATCGCCGCTGACGCGGTCGGCCAGGTTCTGGCCGTGGCCGAGCGGCTCGATACGCTCGCCGGCATCTTCGCCGTCGGCATGAAGCCCAGCGGCAACAAAGACCCCTTTGCGCTGCGTCGCGCCGCGCTTGGCCTGGCGCGTACGCTGGTCGAGGCCGGCCTGGAACTGGACCTGCGCGCGAGCTTCGCCGAGGCGTTGGAATTGCTGCCCGATGCCGCGCTCGCCGCCGGCCTCAAGCCCGGCAAGGACGGCAAGCTGCCTGTGCTCGACGCCGGCGCGCGCCGTGCCGCGCTGCTGGGCGAACTGACCGAGTTCGTGTTCGACCGCCTGCGCGGCTACTACGCGGAGCTGGGCTTCACCACCGAGCAGTTCGAATCGGTGCTGGCGGTGTCGCCGGTGACGCTGCCCGACTTCGATCGCCGCCTGCGCGCGGTGGCCGAATTCGGTCGTCGGCCGGAAGCGGCAAGCCTGGCGGCGGCCAACAAGCGTGTGGCCAACATCCTGCGCAAGGCCGAGGAAGAGACGGGCATCGCACCCGGCGGTGCGGTCGATCCGGCGTGTTTCGAATCGCCGGCCGAGCACGATCTGGCCGGCGCGCTGGATGCCGCCCTCGCCGATACCGCCGGGCCGCGTGCCGACGGCGACTACACCGCCGTACTGACGCGCCTTGCCCGGCTACAGGCGCCGGTGGATGCGTTCTTCGAGGGTGTGCTGGTCAACGCCGAGGATGCCCGCGTGCGCGCCAACCGCTTGGCCCTGCTGGCCAGCCTGAAGGCACAGTTCTCGACCGTTGCCGACATCGCACGCCTGTAATCTCAGGCGACGGCACCACTGCATGCCGCCCGGATGGCCGTGAAGCCGGCACCGGGCGGCAGACGTAACCAGGCCAGCCGGCGTTGCCCTCTCAGGTGCCTGCGCGACCGATCCGCTCGGCCAGTTGCCGGTTGAAGGTCAGCATGGCATCGGTATCCACACGCATGCCGCCCGGACCCACCGCCTCGTAAAGCTTTGCCAGCAGGTCGCTGTGGTCGGCCAGCGAAAGCCGCTGACCGGTCAATTCCAGCTCCGACTGCAGGATGCGCATCGCGGCATTCAGGCGTTGTGTGTCCACCCCGACGCTCTGGACCTCTAGGACATGGCCGCCTGAGCCGTCCAGGCGCGCGCGGGGCCGCAGGGTGGTGTCGCTGGTGGTTTGTTCGTCGATGCCGGACTGGTCCACGTCCGGCAGGATCGCGCCTTCGCCGGCGACCAGCCAGACCAGCGAGATGCCCAGGGTGCGCGCCAGCGTCACACAGCGTGCGCGTGAAGGGTCGGTGATGCCGTCGCGCCAGCTGCGCACCACGCCCTCGGAGAAGCCGCACATGCGGGCGATTTCGGTGGCGCTGCCGACGCGCTGGATCAACAGCTTGATGCGGTCGGCAAAAGTGCCGGTGCTTTCGGAGGTGAGCGGGGGCGGAGCGAGATTCATGGGCTTTTTCCTGGCATCAGGAAGCGACACAGGCCACCGCCGGCCGGCGGTTGGCCTGGCGCCATCCTAGCGCGCGGTGCTTACCGCGAGCTTTGGCTTGCCCCGGCTGCGGCCCACCGGGCGGGTGGCGAGAACAGCCACCGGGGCTGCCATCAGTCTGGCTTGACTTTTGCCCGGGGGTGTTTTTTTCCGCTATGCTTGGAACTTCCCCCGCGGAAAACGTACGCGAGATGCCGTGCGATTTCCGTGTATTCCCCAAAGCAATTGCTTTCAATCGAGTAGAGGTTTTCCCATGCGCAGGATGGTCTGGTCGCTGATGTCGGTAGCTGCGCTGGCACTGGCTGGCTGCAATGGCTCCAACGCGCCCGAGCAGGGCAATGGCGATACTGCCGCCACCGCGGCGAAGGCGAACTCGGTCAGCGGCACGATCACCGTGCGTGGCGACAGCGCCGTCTCGCCGGAGGCCAAGCTGGTGGTCAACCTGGTCGACGTGTCCTCCACCGACCAGGCCGGCGCCGCGCCGCTGGCCAGCAAGACCATCGCGCCGGTGCAGTTCCCGCAGTCGTTCGAGCTCACCTTCAACCCTGCCGATGTCAATCCGGCCGACCTGTACGTGGTCAAGGCCGACCTGACCGACGGCGAGCGCCACTACAAGATGGCGCTGCAGGCGCCGGTGCTGACCAAGGGCGCACCCAGCCAGGTGTCGATCGAACTGGTTCCCGAGCAGACCCCGGGCGAGAAGGAACTGGCCGACTTCCAGGCCGTGCAGAAGCAGATCGGCGGCATGAAGATCAGCAACGGCACCAAGCTTGAGAAGGACGTCTCGCGTGCCTGGCAGGTGTTCCGCCAGAACGGGCAGGTGCAGTTCATCCGCGCCCGCGCCGATTACGGCGACAAGGGCTTCACCAGCACCGACTACGCCTACCGCGACGGCAAGCCGTGGGTCGTAGTGCAGCAGAAGAAGGCGAGCCAGGACGCCAAGCCCAGCTCGACCGAGCGCGCCGGTTGGGACAAGGACGGCAACCTGGTGCTCAAGCAGACCGTCTCGGGCAGCAAGACCGAGTCGCTGAGCGACGACGAAGCGGCCAGCCTGAAGAACCAGGCCGAGAACATCCTGAACCTGGCCACCGGCGGCAAGGGCAAGTAAGCCCGCACCCTGCGGGACGTCCAGCCATCCGGACGTCCGGCCAAAGAAAAAGCCGCCCTCGGGCGGCTTTTTCGTGGGCGTGACCGCCGTCAGAAGCCGACCTTGACGCCCAGGTTTAGGCTGTCGTCCTTCTGGGTGTCGTCGCTGAAGCGGCCGTGATAGCCGAACCAGCCAGTGACGTTCGGGCTGAACTGCGCGGACAGACCCACGTCGGCACTCGCCCAGGTCTTGTCCGGCACGTAACCGGTCAGGGCGAAGCTGCCTGGCATGCTCACCAGCCCGGCCCGGACCTCGCGCGGGTCGGCCTTGTCGTCGTGGTTCCAGGCCAGCTCCACGTACGGCATCAGCGTGGCGCCGCCGGCCTGCCACTGGCCCTGCAGGCGCCAGCCCAGCGACTCGATCAACGCATCGCGCTGCTGCGCGCCGAACCACATCGCCGTGCTGTCGGCACCGGATTCGGTGTAGCTGTCGATCTTCACCGTCTGCCATTCCACGTGGGCGAACGGGCCAGTCTTCAGGCTGCCGGTGCCAAACCACCAGCCGCCTTCCAGGCCGCCACCGAGGTGCGAACCGTCGGCCTTGCCGCCCTCGGTGCGCAATGCCTGGCCCAGCAGGATGCGTCGGTTGACGTCGCTGAAGTTCGACTGGCCGAAACTGCCGAAGCCGCCCACGTAGCCGCCGCCGTTGTGATACAGCGCGTAACCGAGGCCGGAGATGTCCTGCATCTTGTAGCCGCCGGCGTTACCGGCAAAGTCGGCGTTGTGCTGGCCCAGCGAGAGCGCCACGCCGATCGAGACATTGTCGTTCACGCGCGCGTCGGTACCGAGCATCAGACTGACGTTGTCGCTGTCGGTATGCGGCGAGCCACTCGTCGCGTCGAATCGCTGGTGGCCCACGTCCACGCTGGCGAAGAAGCGTGTGTCACTGCCATGGCCATCAGCCAGCAACTGGTTGCGGATGGTGCGGTACTGCGCGCCGGTCGCGGCGAGCGGCGCCTCACCCAGTAGCGAGACCTGGCCGGGGGCCGCTAGCACCGACACAACATAGCTGCCGAGCATCGCATGCGCTGCCGTAGTCGGGTGAACGCCATCAGCAAACAGATAAGTCTGGTCGGCGCCATCGGGGTAAGAATACGGCAGGCCCGAACCTTGAGGGCCGCACTGGACCGCTTTGACCTCTACGCCGCAGGCAGCATCCGTAACATTTGTGAAACCATAAGCCGCAGGGTTAGCGACTACCTCGTTTAACAGTGCGTACGCGTTGATGGGAATGATCCCGACGTCCATCTGCGACAGGCCAGTCTGCAGCACGCCGTTATAGATGAGGCCGAGCCCAGCTAATTGGTTGGCAGCGTCCGGACCTTGCGCCCGCGCCGATGGAGTGAGCCCAATATTCGGCAGGTTGAATACCAGAAGGTTCCTTACTCCTGCGCCTTGCAGTTTGCCAATAAGCGTTACTTCCTGCTGCGCAGTCGCGGCAATGGCAGCCTGCGCTTGTCCCGGAGTCTCGAACGCGGACGCGGGCACGCCAGCTTGCGCTGCTACCCCAGCGTTGATCTGCGCAGTGATTACCGGTGTGATCTGTGCGGTGAAGTTTGCTACCTGACTGTCTGGCAGGCCCTGTGCACGCGCCTGTGCCACCGCTGCTGCGATGTTCGAGGCGATCAATTGTTGTGCGGTAGAGCTAGCCGCAACCGCCGTAGCGTGGAAAAAAATGTCGTTCGCACCGCCCCATATGGCGTACAGCGCCTTTGGATCAATGGACACATCTGCAAGGTAGCTGTTGACCTGGGCAGTTACCGTTTGCGCTGTCAGGGGCGTGTTGGGCGCGTTGTTGAGAACGCCTGCGCCGCCCCACGCGTAGTCGGTGCCGCCAGCTACGGAAGGGGACACTGGAAGGCCTAGACGCGCTCCCGCGATTTCGATGGCAACCATCCCGGGATTCGTCGTAAAGCGAAGTGGAATCGGCGAGCCTTGGGATAACGACAGGTTCCCGTTGTCGTTCAGGCTGTCACCGAAAACCACGACCTTAGAGAAGTCGGTGGCAGCAGCAACGGAAGAGAACGCCAAAGTAACGAGGATGGCGCTGGCAAGACAAGTGCGGTGCATATCTTTTGCTCCTGACGCGGCCGGACGGCTCAGTTCGAGAGCCACGATACCGCATTGCCTGCCGGGGCGCATGTTGCGCGTTAGTTATTTAACGACGACGTGGGATCGATTATCGCGAGGCGTGGAATTCGCCCCCCACGCGCGCCATACCCAGCTGTAATCCATAATGGGGCGGAATAGTGGTGCGCACAAAGCGAGAAAGCACACCAGCAAAAACGCGGCTACCGCAGCGACGGCTAGGCCCACGGCAGGGTCCATCTTGCGGACGGGAATCCATAGTCCATAAAGCATGGACAGCTTTATGAGCAACCCATGAAGTAGGTAAATTGGGAGGCTTTGGCGACCGAGAAAGGCCAAAGGGCCGGACTTATGCCAAGCTAAGCGCAACACCGCCCAGACACCTGCCGCAGAGCAAGCCAAAAGCCCGAGCTGAATAAGGCCTCCCCAGCGGTTCGTATATGGAGTGACTCCGTAGAGCCATTGTGCATTTAGGTGGCGTATCGACCACGCGAAGATGGCAAGCAAAAGTAAGGTAAACCAAGCCGCCGGGCGCGCCCCTTTATTCGGAAGGCCAAGTAGATGGCCGGCAACAAAGAAGGGGAAAAATACGAGCGTTCTTGAAAGGCTAAAGGCGTAATCAACGTCATTGGAATAGCCGGATATGATAGCTATGATGCACGCCAGAAAAATCGGTTGCCGGAGCGTGAGAATGGGGACCAGCATTATCCTCCAGCACGCCAGGCTAGCGAGATACCACAATCCCCAGTAGGGCTGGATAACCTGGTACGAAAATGGCTTGTGCAGCATCCATGCGTCGAGCGCGAGGTAGATGGCTTGAAATACAAGCAAGGGAAGGATCAGCGTTGCTAGCCACCGGGCACCCTGCTTGGCTCCAAACTCTGCACGCGAGAGCATGCCGGAGAGATAGATGAATGCGGGCATGTGAAACAAGTAGATGAACTGATACAGGGCTTCCAGGAAAGCAGCCTGATATCGGATCTGCTCGAGGCAGTGGCCGAACACCACGAAAAATATAAGCAGGAACTTTGCATTGTCTATTCTGGTGTCACGGCCAATTAGTGCGCCAGGTGTATTTTGATCAATCGTCATGAATCGGTCCCTTTGCAGCCTGTCGTTAGTGCCGGAGAACTATCGCTTGCCCTGCTTGGCGCGCAGCAATGCGTCGGCGAAGGCGTTGTTGGCCGGCGGCACCGAGGGTTTCGGTGCCGGTGCGCCGCGTGACGGGCGGGCGTTGCGATGATCGCCGCCGTCCGGACGCGCGCCGCGCGCCTGGCCGGGTTCGTCGTCCAGGCGCATCGACAGGCCGATGCGCTGGCGCGGCAGGTCCACCTCCATCACCTTGACCTTGACGATGTCGCCGGCCTTGACCGCGTCGCGCGGATCCTTGACGAAGGTGTGCGACAGCGCCGAGACGTGGACCAGGCCGTCCTGGTGCACGCCGATGTCGACGAAGGCACCGAACGCGGCGACGTTGGTCACGCGGCCCTCGAGGATCATGCCCGGGCGCAGGTCCTTGAGATCTTCCACGCCCTCGGCAAAGCTCGGCGCGACGAACTCCGGGCGCGGATCGCGGCCGGGTTTCTCCAGTTCCTTCAGGATGTCGCGCACGGTCGGCACGCCGAATTTCTCGTCGGTGAACTGGTCGGGTCTGAGACCGCGCAGGAAGCTGGTGTCGCCGATGATGTTGCGCACCTCGCGCCCGCACTGGGCGATGATCCGCTCGACTACCGGATAGGCTTCCGGGTGCACCGCGCTGGCATCCAGCGGGTTGTCGCCATTGGGCACGCGCAGGAAGCCCGCGCACTGCTCGAACGCCTTGTCGCCCAGCCGCGGCACCTTGAGCAGCGCCTTGCGGTTGGCGAACGGGCCATTGGCGTCGCGGTGCTTGACCACGTTCTCGGCCACGCTCGTCGAAAGACCGGCCACGCGCGAGAGCAACGCGGCCGAGGCCGTGTTGACGTCCACGCCGACGGCGTTGACGCAATCCTCGACGCGGGCGTCCAGCGCGCGTGCGAGCTTCACCTGGTTGACGTCGTGCTGGTACTGGCCCACGCCGATCGCCTTGGGTTCGATCTTCACCAGTTCGGCCAGCGGGTCCTGCAGGCGGCGTGCGATGGAGACGGCGCCGCGCAGGCTCACGTCCAGATCGGGGAATTCCTTGGCGGCCGTTTCCGAGGCCGAGTAGACCGACGCACCGGCCTCGCTCACCACGATCTTGGAAAGCTTCGTGTCCGGCAGCTTCTTGATCAGCTCGCCCGCCAGCTTGTCGGTCTCGCGCGAGGCGGTGCCGTTGCCGATCGCGATCAGGTCCACGCCGTGCTGCTTGCACAGCTTTGCCAGGGTGACCAGCGATTCGTTCCATTGGCGCCTGGGCTCGTGCGGGTAGATCGTGTCGGTCGCCAGCAGCTTGCCGGTGGGATCGACCACCGCGACCTTGACGCCGGTACGGATGCCCGGGTCCAGGCCCATCACTGTCTTGGCGCCGGCCGGAGCAGCCAGCATCAGGTCCTTGAGGTTCTCGCCGAACACGCGGATTGCTTCGTCCTCGGCGCCCTCCCGCACGCGGCCGAACAGGTCCAGTGTCAGGTGCAGGTGCAGTTTCACGCGCCAGGTCAGGCGCACGGTCTCGCGCAGCCAGGTGTCGGCCGGACGGCCACGGTCGTGGATGCCGGCATGGGCGGCCACACGGCCCTCGCCTTCCAGGTGACCCTGCTCGGCATCCAGCGCCGGTTGCAGTTCCAGTTCGATCACGCCCTCGTTGCGCGCGCGCATCAGCGCCAGCAGGCGGTGCGAAGGAATCTTGCCGACCGGTTCGATGTGGTCGAAGTAATCGCGGAACTTGGCGCCTTCGTTTTCCTTGCCTGCGACGACCTTCGCGCGGATCTGGCCCTTGTCCCAGAGCCAGTCGCGCAGCTCGCCGACCAGGTGTGCGTCTTCGGCGATCGACTCCATCAGGATCGCGCGCGCACCCTCGAGTGCCGCGCGAACGTCGGCCACGCCCTTGTCGACGTCGACGAACTGCTCGGCGAAAGTCTCGGGGGCCAGCGTGGGATCTTCGCGCAGGCCGGTCGCCAGTGGCTCCAGGCCGGCCTCACGGGCGATCTGCGCCTTGGTGCGACGCTTGGGCTTGTAGGGCAGGTAAAGGTCTTCCAGCCGCGCCTTGGTGTCGGCGGCGAGGATGTCGCTCTTCAGCGCATCGGAGAGCTTGCCCTGTTCCTCGACGCTGGCGAGGATCGCGCCGCGGCGCTCCTCCAGCTCGCGCAGGTAGCGCAGGCGCTCTTCGAGCAGACGCAGCTGCGTGTCATCCAGGCCGCCGGTGGCCTCCTTGCGGTAGCGGGCGATGAAGGGCACGGTCGCGCCTTCGTCGAGCAGGCCCACCGCCGCGCGCACCTGGTCGGGCTTGGCGGCGATGTCCTGGGCAATGCGGTGTTCGATGCTGAGCATGTGATCAACGACTTCGAGTGGTGCAGGAAGCCGTCGATCATAGCAACCGGATCATGGTCCGTAGGGTGGGCTTGAATCCACCTTCGCCGTTTCGCAGGGTGGGCCCAAGCCCACCCGCGGGTCAGGCGTGGAACGAGCGATCGTCGCGTGGCGCCGCGTTACGGAACGCACCGGCGCGGCCGTTGAGTACCAGCGTATTGGCGATCATGTCGTGCAGGCCCTGCTTGCGGCGCGTCCAGCCGATCATCAGGAAGCCGATACCCAGGATCATCCAGCTGAGCAGCTTGGCTGCGTAGCGGCCGAGCGCGCGCCAGAAGCTGATGCGACCGCCGTCCAGGTCGGCCACGCGGATGCCCATCGCCAGCTTGCCCACGGTGGCCTGCCAGGCCGAACTCTCGCAGAAGGCGAAGTACAGCCAGACCAGGATGGCGGTCAGCGCCACGCCCGCGCGCATGGCGTCGTAATACTGGCCGTAGGCTGCGAGCATCACGTTGGCGTCCGTGCCCGCTGCGAGCAGGGCCTGCTGCAGCTTCGCCTGGGCGGCTCCGTTGCCGAACGCGTCCATGATCAGCATCTGCGGGATGTACAGCACGATCGCGTCGATGATGTAGGCAACCAGGCGCTTCCAGAAGCCGGCGTAGTCTTCCAGCGTGGCGGTAGTGGTCGGCGGTGGCACCGCGGCAGCGGGGGCGAACGGTGGCGGCGTGGCGGCCAGCGCGTCGGGAAACAGCACCGACAGCGGTTGCCAGTCGGCCAGGCCCTCGTACCAACCCAGGTCCTCGGCGGCCAGTTGCCCGCTGCGCAGCCACTGGCGCACGTCGTCCTCTTTGTAGGGACCATGGCGCTGGCCGTCGCGGCCGATCCAGATTTCCATCCGCTAGCTCCGAAAGACATCGATTCGACCGATGATGCCACGGGCCATCGCACATCGCTCCCTCTCCCCTCCGGAAGAGGGTTGGGGTGAGGGGTTGCTCTTGCGGGGAGGCGGCTTTTGCCGCTTGAAATGAAAAATTCCCGCGAGCCCCGACCCCTCACCTCGGTCCTCTCCCCGGAGGGGAGAGGAAGCAGAGCATCAAGCGCGGCGTTTCAGGTGCACCAGCAGCAGTGAGATCGCCGCGGGCGTCACCCCGCTGATACGCGCGGCCTGGCCGAGCGTCGCCGGTTGCGTGCGCTTGAGCTTGAGCAGTACCTCGGACGACAGCCCGCGCACCTTGTCGTAGTCGAAGCCGGTGGGGATGCCGGTGTGTTCGTGGCGCCGCTGGCGTTCGATGTCCTCGCGCTGGCGCTCGAGGTAGCCGGCGTACTTGGCCTGCACCTCGACCTGCGCGGCGACGTCCTCGCGCTCCACGGCGGGGCCCAGTTCGCTGACGGCGGTGAGCTTGCCGTAGTCGAGCTCGGGGCGGCGCAGCAGGTCCAGCGCGTTGGTCTCGCGGCTCACGGTGATGCCAAGTTGACGCTCGATCGCCGCGCCCAGCGCGTTGGTCGGCGCAGCCCACTGCGAGGCCAGCCGCTGCGTCTCGCGCTCGACCGCCTCGCGCTTGGCGCGCAGTGCATCGAAGCGTGCCTGCGGCACCACGCCGAGCGCGAAGCCCTGCTCGGTCAGGCGCAGATCGGCGTTGTCCTCGCGCAGGTGCAGCCGGTACTCGGCGCGCGAGGTGAACATGCGATAAGGCTCGAGCGTGCCGTTGCTGGTCAGGTCGTCGATCAGCACGCCGACGTAGGCCTCGTCGCGGCGCGGATACCAGGGTGCTTCGCCACGGACCATGCGCGCGGCGTTAAGGCCGGCGAGGAGGCCCTGTGCGGCAGCTTCCTCGTAGCCGGTGGTGCCGTTGATCTGGCCGGCGAAGTACAGGCCGCCGATGCCTTTGGTCTCCAGCCACGGCTGCAGTCCGCGCGGATCGAAGTAGTCGTACTCGATGGCGTAACCGGGGCGCGTGATGTGCGCATGCTCGAAGCCGGCAATCGAATGCACGACATCCAGCTGCACGTCGAAAGGCAGCGAAGTGGAGATGCCGTTGGGGTAGATCTCGACGCTGTCCAGCCCTTCGGGCTCGATGAAGATCTGGTGCGAGCCCTTGTCGGCGAAGCGCACCACCTTGTCCTCGATCGAAGGGCAGTAGCGCGGCCCGACGCCCTCGATCTGGCCACTGAAGAGCGGCGAGCGGTCGAGTGCACCGCGGATGATCTCGTGCGTGCGTTCGCTGGTGTGGGTGATCCAGCAACTGACCTGGCGCGGGTGTTCCTCGCGCGCGCCCAGGTAGGAGAACACCGGCGCGGGGTCGTCGCCGGGCTGTTCCTGCAGGCCGCTGAAGTCGATGCTGCGCACGTCGATGCGCGGCGGCGTACCGGTCTTCAGGCGGTCGGCCGCCACCGGCAGCTCGCGCAGGCGCCGGGCCAGCGTCGTGGCGGGTGGATCACCCGCGCGTCCGCCAGCGTACTGCGCCGGGCCGATGTGGATCTTGCCAGCCAGGAAAGTCCCGGCAGTGAGCACCACCGCGCCGGCACGGAAGGTCAGGCCCATCTGCGTGACCACGCCGGCGACGCGCCCGCCCTCGATCACCAGGTCGTCGACCGCTTGCTGGAACAGGTCCAGGTTGGGCTGCGACTCGACGATGCGCCGGATCGCCGCGCGGTACAGCGTGCGATCGGCCTGGCAGCGCGTCGCTCGCACGGCCGGGCCCTTGGAGGCATTGAGCGTGCGCCACTGGATGCCGGCCCGGTCGGCGGCGTGCGCCATGGCGCCGCCCAGGGCATCGATCTCCTTGACCAGGTGGCCCTTGCCGATGCCGCCGATCGCCGGGTTGCAGCTCATCGCACCCACGGTTTCCAGGTTGTGGGTCAGCAGCAGGGTGCGCGCGCCGCAGCGGGCCGCCGCCAGCGCCGCTTCGGTGCCGGCATGGCCGCCGCCGACCACGATCACGTCGTAGCGGGTGGGATGGATCATCGGTAGGACGCCTGGCGCATGCGAGGGACGAAAACGTGCTTATGTTAGCGCTTCGGGCTGCGCGCCCGAACATAATCAAGAGCTTGGCACGATTGCTGCTTCACCTCTCGTGCACTTTCCATGGGCAGACGCTGCGCGAACCGCGCGCCGAGGCTGGGCAGACAGGGGCCCGACCGCGTACCAGGAGAGGAAGCATGACGGCGCCGCTGGGGATTCCCACGGCGCCGTCGCCTTTTCCGGCCCCGGAAAAACCAAGCCCCGCCAGTGGCGGGGCTTGGCCGTGCTTAGATCTGGCGCCCGGCGGTCTCAGGAACAGGGGGAATCCAGGATGACCGTGTTGCCGGGCGCCAGAAACCGAAAGGTCGCGGGCGCCGTCGCGACGTGTCGCGACTGCGGGAGCGATATTCCCAGTACCCCCGTGAATAAAAAGTGACTAATTCCGGCTTTTTTTTGTAAGGGCGGTGACGCTGAGCGTCAGCCCGGCGATCCGGTCCCAAGCCGATTGTGATGGCGATCACGCTCTGGCATGGCCATTGCAGAGTCCGCTTCACCCATCCCATCCCTCGCGTTCGCCATGAACACCACTTTCGACTTCCAGCCTGTCTATCCGCGCCACGATCTGATGATCGAGATCGGCAAGGTGCAGATGGCGATCGAACACCTGGCCGCGCGCACCGAGCAGGAACGCCAGAACCTGGCGCCGCGCCTGGAATCGCACATGGTTCGCCTGCGCAATGCGCTGAACCAGCTCGCCGCTTGACCGCATGCGCCTGGAGCCCGCTTGCGGGCGATGCCCTGATTCATCGAGCCGGAGAGCATCGCCCGCAAGCGGGCTCCTACAAAAGCAGTGGCTCAGCCCTTGAGCATGTTGCCGACGATCTCGGCCAGGTTGCGCGAGAGGCTTTGCTCGGCCAGCCCTGCCACCGCCGCCCGCGCCTGTTCGCGCCGCGTCGGCTCCAGCCGCTGCCAGCCGTTGAACGCCGTCGCCAGCCGCGCTGCGACCTGCGGGTTGAGCGCATCCAGTTCCGCCAGCCGCGCGGCCAGGAAACGGTAGCCCTCGCCATCGACGCGGTGGAAACCGCTCGGGTTGCCGCGCGCCCAGGTGCCCAGCAGCGCCTGCACGCGGTTGGGGTTCTTCAGGGTGAACTTCGAGTCGGCCTCCAGCGCGCGCACGCGTGCCAGTGCCGGCTCGCCCGGGATCTGCGCCTGCACCGCGAACCACTTGTCCAGCGCCAGCGCGTTGTCCGCGTGGCGCGTGCGGTAACGGGCCAGGGCCTCGGTCGCTTGCGGCGCGCCGCTGCGGACCAGCACGGCGAGGCTGGCGAGGCGATCGGTCATCGTCGCGGCGCGGTCGAACTGCGCCGCGGCAAAGGCCTGAGCCGTGGGCGCATCGAGCAGCACCAGCAGTTCCAGTACGCGACGCTTGAGCCGGCGCTGTGCCTGGCTGGCGGCATCCAGCGCGTCGCTCGCCTGCGCGGTGAGCGCGCGGTAGCGTTCGGCCAGCGCGGCTGCGCCGACGCGCGAGGCCAATTCGCGCTGCAGGGTCTGGCGCAGCGCATGGATACGCGCGGGGTCGACGTCGGTCTCGCGCTCGGCCAGTTCCACCTCGCTTGGCGGCGTGAGCAGGTCGGCCAGCAGCGCCGGGTCCAGCGTGGCCTGGTCGAACAGCCGGGCGAGCGTGTCGCCCCAAACCGTCAGCGCCTCGTGGCCGCGGCCGTCGCGCAATTCCATGTAGGCACGCCAGGCCAGTTGCTGCGCGGCCTCCCAGCGGTTGAAGCCATCGGTGTCGTGGGTCAGTAGCAGCGCCAGCTCGACTGGCGCGTACGCGTAGTCGAGGACCACCGGCGCGGAGAAGCCACGCAGCAGCGAGGGCACCGGCGCACGCTCGACCCCGGGGAAGACGAACGACTGCTCTTGCGTATCGAGCACCACCACCTGCTCCGTGGCGCCCTCGTGCAGCGGCAGCATGCGCCCATCCGGATCGAACAGCGCGAGCTTGACCGGGATCGGCAGCGGCTGCTTGTCCGGCTGGCCGGGCGTGGGCGGCGTGTGCTGGCGCAGGGTCAGCGTGTAGGAACGCGCAGCGGCATCGTAGTGCCCCTCGCCTGACAGCCGCGGCGTGCCAGCCTGGCCGTACCAGGCGAGATACGGCGCCAGGTCAATGCCGTTGGCCAGGCCCAGCGCAGCGAGGAAATCCTCCAGCGTGGCGGCGCGCCCGTCGTTGCGCTCGAAATACAGGTCCATGCCGCGTCGGAAGCCTTCCGGCCCCAGTCGTCCGGCCAGCATGCGCACCAGTTCCGAGCCCTTCTCGTACACCGTGGCGGTATAGAAGTTGTTGATCTCGCTGTACTGCGAGGGGCGCACCGGGTGCGCCAGGGGGCCGGCGTCTTCGGGGAACTGCGCGCGGCGCAGCAGCGCGACGTCGTCGATGCGCTTGAGCGAGGGCGAATTCATGTCCGCCGAGAACTGCTGCTCGCGGAACACGGTGAGGCCCTCCTTCAGCGAGAGCTGGAACCAGTCGCGGCAGGTGACGCGGTTGCCGCTCCAGTTGTGGAAGTACTCATGGCCGATCACTGCCTCGACCGCGCGGTACTCGTCGTCAGTGGTGGTGTCCGGATCGGCCAGCAGGTACTTGGCGTTGAAGATGTTTAGGCCCTTGTTCTCCATCGCGCCCATGTTGAAGTCGTGCGTGGCGACCACGTGGAACACGTCCAGATCGAAATTGCGCCCGTAGGCCCGCTCGTCCCAGCGCATGGCGCGTTCGAGCGCGTCCATGGCGTAGTGGCAGCACTCGATCACGTCCGGTTCGGCCCAGATCACCAGAGCCACGTGGCGGCCGTCCGCGGTGACGTAGTCGCGCTCGAGCTTTTCCAGTCGCCCGGCCACCAGCGCGAACAGGTAACAAGGCTTCGGGTACGGATCGACGAAACGCGCCCAGTGGCGTCCGTCCGGCAACGCGCCGGCGCCGTCCGGATTGCCGCCGGCGAGCAGCACCGGGAAGCGCTCGCGGTCGGCGCGCAGCGTGACGGTGTAGCGCGTCAGCACGTCCGGGCGGTCGGGGAAGAAAGTGATGTGACGGAAGCCCTCGGCCTCGCACTGGGTCAGCAGGAAACCGCGCTCGCGCGAGCCGGACAGGTACAGCCCTTCCAGCGCGGTGTTGGCCGCCGGGCGTATGCGCACGCGGGTCTCCAGCACGCTGCCGTCGGCGACCCGGTCGATCTCCAGCACGTTGTCGCGATAGCGGTAGCCACTTGCGTCGAGCGGCTGGCCATCCAGCGCGATGGCCAGCAGTTCCAGCCCCTCGCCATCCAGCCGCAGCGGCGCGTCCTGCGCCGGGTCGCGCCGCAGGTGCAGGCGCGAGTGCACCTCGCTCGTATCGATGCCGAGATCGAATTCCAGTTCGATCCGCTCGACCGCCCAGGCGGGTGGGCGATAGTCGGCAAGGCGGATGGGCGAGGGGGTTTGTTCGTCGCGCGCAGTCATGGAGAAAAAGCCGCTGGGGGAAGGCTCAGGCTAACATGCGGCGTTTTCGCGACCGGACGGAACATGGGCGCTTTCAACGTCGCCATCGAAGGATTGGATACACAGCCGATCGTGGTATTGGACGACAGCGCGCGTGGTCGCCGCGTGCGCATGGCGCGGCACGGTGCCTGCGTGCTCGGCATCGAGGCGACGGTCCGCGGCCGGCGCGTGGAACTGGCCGATGGCCATCGCGACGCGGCCGAACTGGCCGCCCGGCCCGGCTCGCGTTTCGCGCTCCTGGCGCCCTTCGCCAACCGCGTGGCCGACGCGCGCTACCGCTTCGACGGCACCGACCACGACCTCATGCCGGGCGTGACGGGCGCCGCGCGCGCCAGCCGCCATGGCTTCGTGCGCGATGCCGAGTTCGCGATTGCCGCGCTGGACGCGGACGAGCGCGCGGCCAGCGTGCTGCTGGCCACCGCCATCCCGCCGCAGCCGGGCTACCCGTTCGCGCTCGACCTCGCCGTGCGCTACACGCTTGCGGCCGACGGACTCACGCTGGAGGCCACGCTGCGCAATGTCGGCAACCTCGCCGCGCCGGCCTTTGTCGGTTGGCATCCGTATTTCCGCCTGGGCGACGACGCGCTCGCTTCGTGGGAGCTCGCCATCCCCGCGGCCTGCGTGATCCGCACCGACGCGGACTACATTCCGCTGCCGGGCGAGGCGGCCTACCAACCGCTCGCGCAGGCATCGGCGCTCGACTTTCGCCAACCGCGCGCGGTCGGTGCGCTCGAACTCAACCACACCTATGCCCGACTGCACGCCGACGCCGACGGCCGCATGCGCACGCGGTTGCGCGATACGGTCAACGGCGTCGGCATCGCAGTGTGGCAGGAGCGCGGCGTGCTGCTCGCCTACACCGGCGACACGCTGGAACGCGGCGCACGTGCATCGCTCGCACTCGAACCGATGGAAAGCCTGCCCGACGCCTTCAACCGTCCCGACTGCGCCGACGCCATCCGACTTGAACCCGGTGCCGCACGGACGTTCCGCTGCGGCGTGGAGATCGAAACGCCATGACCGCCTTGCCCACCTTCGCCCAGATCCAGGACGCCGCCGCCCGCATCGCGCCGCATGCGCGAGCCACGCCGGTGATGCGCAGCGATGCGCTCGACGCGCTGGCCGGCGCGCAGCTGCATTTCAAGTGCGAGAACCTGCAGCGCGGCGGTGCCTTCAAGTTCCGCGGCGCCTGCAACGCGGTGTGGGCGCTGGACGAGGCGGCTGCCGCGCGCGGCGTGGTCACGCATTCCTCCGGCAACCACGGCAACGCACTGGCGCTGGCGGCGGCGACCCGCGGCATCCGTGCGCACGTGGTGGTGCCCGAGGGCGCGGTGCGCGCCAAGCTCGAGGCGATCGAACGCGCTGGCGCGATCTTGCACCGCTGCGCGCCGACCCAGGCCGCGCGCGAGGCGGCCACCGCACAACTGGTGCAGGACACCGGCGCGGTACTGGTGCATCCGTATGCCGACACGCAGGTGATGGCCGGGCAGGGCACCATCGCGCTGGAGCTGCTGGCGCAGGTGGCCGATCTCGATGCAATCGTCACGCCGGTCGGCGGCGGCGGACTGGCCTCGGGCGTGGCGATCGCCGCGCATGCGCTGCGGCCGGAGCTTGCCCTTCATGCCGGCGAACCGGCCGGCGCAGACGACGCCGCGCGCTCGCTCGCTCGCGGCGAGCGCGTCACCGACGTGGTGCCGGAGACCGTCTGCGATGGCCTGCGTGCACTGGTCGGCGAGCCGAACCTCGAGGCGTTGCGTCAGCATCGGATCGATATCGTCACGGTGACCGACCAGGAAACCGTCGCGGCCATGCGGCTGCTGTGGCAGGAGCTCAAGCAGGTGGTGGAAGTGTCCAGTGCGACCGCCTTCGCCGCGGTGCTCAAAGCTCGCGAGCGCTTCGCCGGCCGCCGCGTCGGCATCGTGCTCACCGGCGGCAACGTCGATCTCGACGCGCTGCCGTGGTGACTGTGCAGGAGCGCACCTGTGCGCGACCCGCCATCGCCGGGAGCCCGCCGTCGCCGGGAGCCCGCGGTCGCGCACAGGTGCGCTCCTACTAAAGCGGTCTTTCGCGCTTGCCCAGGCGCACGCCCACCACGGCCGCCAGCCCCGCCAGCACCAGCGCGATGCCCAGCCATTCCATCGCATCGGGCCGCTCGTCGAGGATCAGCCAGGCCAGCAACACGCTGACTACCGGCACGCCGAGGCTGGACAGGCTCGCCACCGTGGTCGGCAGGCGCTTGAGCACCACCAGCCACAGGCCCCAGGCGACGCTGGAGGCCATCACCGCGCTGTAGACCAGCGCGCCGGCGAAAGCCCAGTTCCAGGCGATCGGCCGCGAGGGCACCAGCAGCGCAACCAGCCCCAGCGCCAATGCGCCGACCAGCATCTGCCAGCTGGTCAGCGACAGGGCCGACACCGCGTGGCGCTGGAACAGCCGTTTGCTGAGCACCGTCCCGGCCGCCCACGCGGCGCCGCCAGCGAGCGCCAGCACCGTGCTCAGCGGACTGCCCAAGCCCTGCCACGGTTCGAGGATGCACAGCAGCCCGGCGGCGGCGAGCGCCAGGCCCAGCCAGTGCCGCGCCGAGGGCGTCTCGCCCAGCAGCGGCCAGGCCAGCAGCACCGACCAGAACGGCATGCTGTAGGCGAGCAGTGCCACGTGCCCGGCACCGCCGCCGACCAGCGCCCATTGTTCGAGGCCCTGGAACGCGGCGGTCTGACACAGGCCGATCAGTACCGTGGACACCAGCGGCGGCGGGCGCAGCGACTGCCGGCTCACCGCCAGGGCGACGAACAGCACCACCGCGCCGAACAGGTAACGCAACGCGGCGAAATCGAACGGCCCCGCCCAGTTCAGCGCCTGCTTCATCACCACCCAGCTGTAGGCCCAGATCAGGATGGTGCCGGCCAGGGCGCCCAGCGCGCCGCGCTGCGGGGAGGTTTTCGACATGGGAAGCAACGCGCGGGAAAGTGCGCCAGTGTACGCCGCGCACTGCGCTACATTGGCTCCCCTGCCATCAGGGGATCTCCATGCACCGCTGCGCCTGGGCCACCGACGAGCTGCTTTGCGCCTACCACGACACCGAGTGGGGCGTGCCGCTTCACGAGGACCGCCTATTGTTCGAATTCCTCTGCCTCGAAGGTGCGCAAGCCGGCCTGTCCTGGCGCACGGTGCTGGCCAAACGTGAGCGCTACCGCGAGGTGTTCCACGCTTTCGATATCGTTCGCGTGGCGCGCATGACCGATCGCGAGCTGGAGAAGGCGCTTACCGATCCGGGCATCATCCGCAATCGCCTGAAAGTGACCGCCACGCGCGACAACGCCCGTGCCGCGCTGAAGGCAATCGAGGCGCACGGCAGCCTGGACGTCTACCTGTGGTCGTTCGTCGAGGGCAAGCCGTTACGGAACCGCTGGAAGACCAGCGCCGAGGTGCCCGCCACGACGCCGGTCTCCGACCGCATGAGCAAGGCACTGAAGAAGGATGGCTTCCGCTTCGTCGGCAGCACCATCTGCTACGCGCTGATGCAGGCCACCGGCATGGTCAACGACCACCTGGTCGGTTGCTTCCGCCACCGGCAGGTCTGAACAACAGCGTTGTGTCACGATCGCCGTCCTCACGACCGACACGGAAGTCTGCATGCAAGGCAACATGACCCTGGAAAGTACCTCGCTGGGCCTGCGCCCGGCGACGTCGGCGGACGCGCCCTTCCTGGAGCAGCTGTACCGGTCCACACGCCCGGAATTGCAGGCACTGGACGCCGCGAGCGGGGAGGCGCCCTCGGTGGCGGCGCAGCAGTACGCGGTGCTGCAGTCCGGCATCGCCGCCAGTTTTCCCGACGCCATGCATTTTGTCGTCGAACAGGCATCCGGTCGCATCGGAAGCCTGGTCGTCGATTTCGGCGCAAACGAGGTGCGCCTGATTCATCTGTCGCTGTTGCCAGCCGTGCGCGGTCGTGGCTACGGGCGTCAGTTGCTGCAGGGCCTGCAGCAGGCCGCGGCACGCTCGCACGCGCCCCTGGCCGTCACCGTCTGGCGCAGCAATCCCCGTGCACGGGCGTTGTACCTGAGCCTGGGTTTCGTGGTCGAGGAGGCCCATCCGGTGGCCGAGCGGATGGTGTGGTACCCGCCCTCCAGACCGATGGTCGCTGTGCCCTGAGCCGGAACTTCGTGCGGTGCGCCGATCCGCTCAGTTGAACACGACCTGGAAATAAGCGCCGCCGTGGTCGCGCCCCATCGCGGCCAGGCGTTCGACCCAGATCCCCTGCACCAGGCCGCATTCGGGCAGTTCCATCGTGCAGGGGCCACCGGCGAAACCGGTGGGTTCCAATGCCGTCAACGTCACCGTGAACGGCATGCGCCGATCCGCCGGTGCGTGCGGCATGCGTGCCTGCGGGCACGCCTGGACCGAATCCACGCGGGTGGCCAGCGCGCTGCCATCGG
Organism: Frateuria sp. GZRR35; assembly: GCF_051900415.1. Lineage (NCBI taxonomy): Bacteria > Pseudomonadati > Pseudomonadota > Gammaproteobacteria > Lysobacterales > Rhodanobacteraceae > Frateuria > Frateuria sp. GZRR35. The sequence goes on along the minus strand of NZ_JBHZGL010000005.1, from coordinate 239,976 downwards.
GCAGCCCCAGTCGCAAGGTCTGGTGCAGGAGCGGCGTGAAGTGGTCGGCGGCGAGTCGGTCGAGCATGGAGGTGACGCCTGGAAAGGTCGCGGCGGCTCGTGCCGCCGCGACGTGGGCTTCAAGGTCAGGGACGCGGCGGGAAGATGCCCTGCAGCGCGACACAGAAGTTGAGTGCCAGGAACGGGTTCATCTGGGTGAACGGCTGGCTGCCGCCGGCCGCGCCGATCTGCACCGTGCCGTTGACGCCGCCCATGGCCACCGGGTTGGTCATCGCGTCCGACCAGACGGTAGCGCTGCCCGTGCCGCCACCGCTGGCGCCCAGGTAGCTGTTGGTGGCGCTGGGGGCGTTGGCAGGCTGGCTCGCGGTGCCGGCGACCTGCACGCTCACCGGCGTGGCCGTGTGGGTATGCGCCGGCATGTTGGCGGTGGTCAGCGTCATCGCTTCGGTGCCACCGATTTGACCGATTGGACGCGGCGAGAGACCGGCGCCGTTGCCCATGCCCATCGGCATGCGGCCCTGCAGATTCGGCAGCGCGAAGGTCTGCACGCCGTCACCGCCGTAGGTCGTGCCCAGCAGCGCGAACAGCGCGTTGTTCTGCGCAATGGACAGGACCTGGCCGGCGCAGGTCATCCAGCCCGCCGGTGCGAAGTTGAAGCCGAACGGCAGGATCGTCCCGAGAAAAACTTCCATGATTGAATCCCCTGTTGCGTGAGTGGCCGACGGGCGGCCGTTGCGGTGCCCCTTCGACCCGCAGTCCGAGGACCCGAGCAGGTGCATCCCTTCCTGCGTCTCGCGTCCCTGGCATGCGAGCGCAACGGCAAGGTGTTTAACGCATGCGTCGACAAATGGAAAGCGCGGCATCCTTCCGCCACATGTGCGCCGAATGCGGCACGCACGGCCCGGGCTCGCCAAAAAAAGCGAACACGGTCACACTTGCAGGCGATACCACCATCCACATCGTTGCCCTACAGAAATCCACTGGGGTTGCCTGCATGATGGCGGGAAAGACGGGGCGTTCTTCGGACGTTTCCGGGAGGCGGGGTTCAACAGGGCGCGCCACGCGCGGTCAGGGGCGGCAGGGACGTGGGCAAGGTGCATTTCATTTCGGGGTTGCCGCGGTCCGGCTCGACCCTGCTGGCGGCATTGCTGTTGCAGAACCCGCGCTTCCATGCGGGCATGACCAGCCCGGTCGGCACGCTGTTCACCTCCATGCTCGACCAGTTCGGTGCCGGCAGCGAGTTCGGCCCGGTTGTCGATCGCCAGACCCGCCGCCGCCTGCTGCGCGGACTGTTCGAGAACTACTACGCCGACCAGGCCGACAAGGCGGTGGTGTTCGACACCAACCGGCTCTGGAGCGCCCGCCTGCCGGCGTTGGTCGACCTGTTCCCCGAGGCCAGGGTGATCGCCTGCGTGCGCAACGTGGCGTGGGTGATGGACAGCCTGGAGCGCCTCTACCGCGCCAACCCCTATGAGCAGACCAAGCTGTACGGCAACGACGCCGAGCGCAATACGGTCTACAGCCGGCTGGACACGCTGGCGCAGTACAACCGCCTGGTCGGCTTTGCGTGGTCGGCGTTGAAGGAGGCCTACTACGGCGCCCAGGCCGGCTCGTTGCTGGTGGTCGAGTACGAGCTGCTGGCGCAGGCGCCCGAGCGCGTGCTGCGGCTGATCTACGATTTTCTCGGCGAACCCTGGTTCGAGCACGATTTTTGCAACGTGACCTACGACGCGCCGGCGTTCGACGACGCGTTGGGGGTGTCGGGCCTGCATCGGGTGCGGCCGCGGGTGCAGGTCGAACCGCGCCGCACGGTGCTGCCGCCGGACCTTTTCGAGAAGTACGCCCAGCTGTCGTTCTGGCGCAACCAGGAAGGCAGCAGCGCGCACGTGATACGCGTTGCCTCGGACCGGCGGGACGCCGGTGACGCAAACGGACTTACCTAAACGGTCGCTTTCGGACGCGACAGGGGAAAAACACATGGCATGGTTCAAACGCGGCAAGGCCCAGACTCCGGCTGCCGGTACCCCCGTTTTGCCGCCGCGCCGGCCACTGGTGATGGCGCTGGAGCCGCGCGTGATGTTCGACGGCGCGGCCGTCGCCACGGTGGCCGCGTTCCAACCGGAAGCCGCCGCCCATGCGCCGCCCGCCGCGCACGCCGATGCCGACCACGCCCCGGCAATGCATCGCCCGGCCGCCATGTGGGCCGATGACATGGCCCCGCGCGCGTTCCGGTTTGCCGACCACGACGGCGCGGCTCCGTCCGCCCCCCGCAACGTGTTGTTCGTCGACGCACGCATCCAGGACGCCGCCTCCCTCCTCGCCCACGTCCGTCCCGGCACCGAGGTGGTGTACCTGCAGCAGGGCCGCGACGGCCTGGCGCAGATGCGCGACTACCTCGACGCCCATCCGGGGGCCGATTCGGTGCAGATCCTCGCCCACGGCAATGACGGCGACCTGTGGCTGGGCAACACCTACCTGTCGGCCGACAACATCGGCCAGCACGCAAGCGACCTGCAGCAGATCGGCGCCGACATCAAGGCCGGCGGCGACATCCTGATCTATGCCTGCGACACCGCGGCCGGCGACAAGGGCGCATCGTTCGTCACCTCGCTGGCGCAGCTCACCCGCCGCGATATCGCCGCGTCCGACAACCGCACCGGTGCCGGTGCCGACTGGAATCTCGAGATCACCACGGGCCACATCGAGTCGCTACCGGTACTTTCGGCGACCGACCAGGCCCTGTACTCGCACGATCTGTCGACGCTTACCGTCACCACCGCCGCCGACAGCGGCGCCGGTTCGTTGCGGGCCACGATCGCGGCCGCGACCAGCGGCGACACGATCACGTTCGCCAGCAGCATGACGATCAGCCTGTCCACGCATGCGTCGGGCGACTCGCTGCTGGTCATCAACAAGAACCTCACCATCGAGGGTGACATCGACGGCAACGGCACTGCCGACGTGACCCTGGATGGCCAGTACAACGGACGCGTGCTGGACATTACCGCGGGCAGTACGGTCGCTCTGGACGGACTGGTGATCGAGCACGGTCTGCTTTCGGGCGACGGCGCCAGCGCCGCCGCGCTGGATGGCGGCGACGCCTTGGGCGCCGGCATTCGCAACGCAGGCACCCTGACCTTGAAGGACGTGACCATCACCGGCAACCGGGCCGCCGGCGGCGGCGGTGCGTCCTTTACGCCCAGCAACAACGCCAACCACTCGACCGGTGGGGCGACCTATGGCTTCGGCGGTGGCGGTGGTGGCGGCTATGCCGGCATCGGCGGCGGCGATGGCGGTGCGGCGAGCATCACCGGCCCTGGTGGTGCGGCGGCCGCGCTGGGAACCGGGGGAGTGGGCGGTACCGGCGGCCAGTCCTTCGACTACGGCGGCAACGGATACGGCGGCGGCGGCGGATCGACCTCCGGCGGCCTGGGCGCCTACCAGGCCTCGACGCTCGGCGGCGGTAGCGGCGGCACCGCCGGTGGCATCGGCGGCGGCGGCGGCGGCTGGGGCAATACCGGCGGCGCCTCGGGACGCGGCGGCGACGCGGCGGGCGGCATCTTCAACACCGGCACGCTGACCATCCGTCATTCGAACATCAGCAACAACGCCGCAGCGGGCGGCGGCGGCGCCGGTCCGTCCTATAGCACGGGACTCACCTACGCGGCCGGCCGCGGAGGCGTGGCCGCGGGCGGTATCCTCAATCGCGGCAACCTGCAGATCGACACAGCCACGATCGCCTCGTTCAGCGCCAACGCCGCTGCGGGCGGCGAGCGAGGCCAGCTGGGCGGTGCGGATCCTTCGCACCCGGCGGCAACCAGCCAGTCCGACTCGTTCAATGATGCCGGCGGCACCAGTACCACGTTGCCTTCCGCGAGCATCACCAGCGCCACCTACGACGCTGCCACCGGCACCCTGACCGTCACCGGCACCGACATGGCCGCCGGCGACACCATCAGCGCCGGCAAGTTCACGCTCACCGGCCAGGGTGGCAGTACCTATACCCTGACGTCCGGCAACGTAACGGCCGGCAGCGCGACGTCCTTCTCGATCACGCTGAACGCGGCCGACAAGCTGGCCATCAACGGACTGCTCAACAAGAACGGCACCAGCGCGGTCGACGCGACCACGTTCAACCTCTCCGCCGCGGCCAATTGGGATGCCACGGCGAGCGCCTCGGCCGACCTCACCGGCAACGGCGTCACCGTCAGCAACGTCAGCGCGCCGACCGTCACCTCCGCCACCTACGACGCGGCCACCCACGTGCTCACCGTCACCGGCACCCACCTGGTCGCCACGGTCGGCGCGAACAACGACATCGCGGTGTCCAAGCTGACGTTCACCGGCGAAGGCGGCGCGACCTACACGCTGACCTCCTCGAATGTCGAGGTCACCAGCGCCACCTCGTTCGCCGTGACGCTCAACACCGCCGACCGGACAGCGCTCGGGCAGATCCTGAACAAGATCGGCACCAGCTCGACCGGCGGCACCACCTACAACCTGTCGGCGGCAGACGATTGGGACAGCGTCATCGGCAACACCGATACGTCCGACGCCACCGGCAACCCTGTAACGGTCAGCAACGTACCCACGCCGACCATCACCAGTGCCACCTATAACGCGAGCACCGGGTCGCTCGTGGTCACCGGCAGCGGATTCCTCTCGCTGAGCGGCGCGACCAACGACATCGTCGCCAACAAGCTCACCTTCACCGGTGAGGGTGGCCAGACCTATACGCTCACCGACACCGCCGATGTCGACATCACCTCCGCTACCAGCTTTACGCTCTTCCTGAGCGCGACCGACAAGGCCGGCATCAACCTGATCGTCAACAAGATCGGCACCAGCTCCACCGGCGGGACGACCTACAACCTGGCGGCCGCGGAGGATTGGGCTGCCGGCGCCGACGCGGCGGTGCCGGTGGCCGACACCACCGGCAACGGCATCACCGTCAGCAACGTCGCCACGCCAGCGATCACCAGCGCCACCTACGATGCGGCCACCGGCACGGTCGTGGTGACCGGCACCGGCTTCCTGTCGGCGGGCGGCGCGAACAACGACATCATCGCCAACAAGTTCACCTTCGCCGCTCAGGGCCAGACCTACACGCTGACCGACACGGCCAATGTCGACATCACCTCCGGCACCGGCTTCACCCTGGTGTTGAGCGCCACCGACAAGGCGGCCGTGGACGGGATCATCGACAAGAACGGCGCCACTTCGACCGACGGCACGATCTACAACCTGGCCGCCGCGGAGGACTGGGCCGCCGGCGCCGACGCGGCGGTGTCGGTGTCCGATACCACCGGCAACCCCTTCACCGCCAGCAACGTGGACGCTTCGGCCGTGGCCACGACCAGCGGCGGTACCACCGTCTTCGTCGAGGGCACCCCGGTGGCGGTCGACGCCGGCCTGACCCTCAGCGACGTGGACAACGCCACACTGGCCAGCGCCACGGTGACGATCAGCGGCGGCTTCCACGCGGGCCAGGACGTGCTGTCGTTCACCAACGTCGCCGCCACCATGGGCAACATCACGGCCAGTTACAACGCCGGCACCGGCGTGATGACGCTGGCCTCGGCCGGCGGCACCGCCACGCTGGCGCAATGGCAGGCCGCGCTGCGCTCGATTACCTACATCGACACCGCGCAGGATCCGGATGCGGCCACCCGCACGGTCAGCTTCACCGTCAACGACGGTACCCGTGACAGCGCCGCGGCCAGCAAGGCGGTGAGCGTCACCGGCGTCAACGACGCGCCCATGCTGACGACGACCGTCGATGCCTCGCCGCAGTTCACCGAGGGCGGTGCGGCGGTGACGCTGTTCAGCGGCACCACTATCGGCACCGTGGAAGCCGGCCAGAACATCCACGCGCTGACCGTGACCGTGGGCGGCCTCGCCGATGGCGGCTCGGAGATCCTCAACGTCGACGGGACCGCCGTCGCGCTGACCGACGGCAACATCGTCACCACGGCAACCAACGGCTATGCCGTATCCGTGACGCTGTCCGGCGGCACCGCTACCGTCACCATCACCCGGGTCGGCGATTACAGCGCCAGTGCCGCGCAGGCGCTGGTCAACGGCCTGAGCTACCGCAACAACAGCGACAACCCGACGGTCGCCGGGGGCCGCACCATCACCTTGGCCGGCATCCAGGACACCGGCGGCACCGCCAACGGCGGCGTGGACACCGCCTCGCCCGGCATCGGCGGCACCGTGCTCATCCAGGCCATCAACGACGCGCCGGTGGCGACGGCCAGCGGCGGCTCCGCCAGCTTCGTGGCCGGCGACAACGTCAGCGGCACCCCGGTCGTGGTCGATGCCGGCATGACCGTGACCGACGCGGACAACACTTCGCTGGCCGCGGCGACCATCGCCATCACGGGAGGCTTCCACGCGGGCGAGGACGTGCTTGCATTCGTCAACGACGGCGCGACGATGGGCAACATCGCCGCCAGCTACGACGCGTCCACCGGCGTGTTGACGCTGACGTCCTCCGGCGGCACGGCCACGCTGGCGCAGTGGCAGGCGGCGCTGCGTTCGGTGACCTACACCGACACCGCGACCACGCCCGACACGGCCACGCGCACGGTCAGCTTCGCGCTCAGCGACGGCATCGACAGCAGCGCCACCGTCACGCGCGCGGTCACCGTCACCGCCGTCGACCAGACGCCGATCGTCACGACCACCGGCGGCACTACCAACTACGTGGGCGGCACGTCGGCAGTCACGATCGACGGTGGCATTACCGTGTCCGACCTGGACAACGTCACCCAGTCCTCGGCCACGGTCATGATCGGCGCGGGCTTCGCCAGCGGGGACGTGCTCGGGTTCGTCAACAACGGTTTGAGCATGGGCAACATCGCTGGCTCGTACAACGCGGCCACCGGCGTGCTGACGCTGACTTCCTCGGGCGCGACCGCCACCAACGCCCAGTGGGCCGATGCGCTGTCCTCGGTGACCTTCTCCAGCACCAGCACCAGCTACGGCAACCGCACGATCGACTTCGCCACCAGCGACGGCAGCAAGACCAGCGTGGCGGCCATCGACACGGTGGACGTGCTGGGCCCGCCGCAGATCACCACCGACGCAGGTTCGACCGCATTCGTTGCCGGCGACAACACCGCCTCGACGCCGGTGGCGATCGATGCCGGGCTGAGCGTGACCGACGGCGTCAGCACGACGCTGGCCTCGGCCACCATCGCCATCACCGGCAACTTCCACAGCGGCGAGGACGTGCTGTTGTTCACCAACAACGGCTCGACCATGGGCAACATCGTGGCCAGCTACAACGCGGCCACCGGCGTACTCACCATGACCTCGGCCGGCGCCACCGCCACGCTGGCGCAATGGCAGAGCGCACTGGAATCGGTGCGTTACACCGACACCGCGGTCACGCCCAACACCGCCACGCGCACCGTCAGCTTCACCGCGGTCGATGGCGGCGGCATCACCAGCAACACCGCCACACGCACGATCACGGTGACCGCGGTCGACCAGACACCGATCGTCACCACCACCGGTGGCACGACGGATTACGTCTACAGTGCCGCGCCGGTCACGATCGACAGCGGCATCGCCGTGTCGGACCTGGACAACGCCACCCAGTCCTCGGCCACGGTCACGATCGGCGCGGGCTTCGCCAGCGGGGACGTGCTCGGGTTCGTCAACAACGGTTCGAGCATGGGCAACATCGCCGGCTCATACAACGCGGCCACCGGCGTGCTGACGCTCACTTCGTCGGGCGCGACCGCCACCAACGCCCAGTGGGCCAATGCGCTGTCCTCGGTGACCTTCTCCAGCAGCAGCACCAGTTACGGCAATCGCACGATCGACTTCATGGCCAGCGACGGCAGCAAGACGAGCGCGCTGGCCACCGACACGGTCAACCTCATCGGCATACCGAAGGTCACCAACGTCAGCAGCACCGCTCCTGATGGCAGCTACAAGATCGGCGATACCGTCTATCTCACCGTCACCTTCGACCAGGCCGTCGTCGTGGATGGCACGGGCGGCACGCCGACCCTGCAGATGGAGACCGGCGGCATCGACCACGACGCGATCTATGTTTCCGGCTCGGGTAGCAACACCCTGACCTTCGCCTACACCGTGCAGGCCGGCGACGCCAGCGCCGATCTGGACTACGCCTCGAGTGCAGCGCTCGCGCTCGCCGGCGGCACCATCCGCAGCAGCGCGGGCGTGGATGCGGAGCTGACCCTGCCGGCCACGGGCAGCGCCAGTTCGATTGCAGGCCAGCACGCCATCGTGGTGGACGGCATCGCCCCGACCGTGGTTTCGGTGGATGCGCCGGCCAACGGCACCTACGTTGCCGGCCAGAATCTCGACTTCACGGTCAACTACAGCGACGCGGTGACGGTGGATACCAGCGCCGGCACGCCGCGCATTGCCATCACCCTGGACACCGGTGGTACGGTCTACGCCCACTACGTGTCCGGCAGCGGCACCACCGCACTGGTGTTCCGCTACACCGTGCAGGCCGGACAGAACGACGCCGACGGCATCACCCTGGCGAGTGCCGTCGACGACAACGGCGGCACCCTGCGGGACGCTGTCGGCAACGCCGCGTCCGATGCACTAAACAGTGTTGCATCGACGGTGGCCGTGCACGTCGACGCCCTGCCGCCGACGGCCAACATTGCCTTGTCCGACACCGCGCTGGCAGCGGGCGAAACATCGACCGTCACCATCACCTTCAGCGAGGCGGTCAACGGTCTGACCACCGCCGATTTCACCGTGGCGAACGGTGCATTGAGCGGCCTGGCCAGCAGCGACGGCGGCGTGACCTGGACAGCCACCTTCACGCCCGGCGCCAACATCAGCGTCGCCGGCAACTTGATCGTGCTGGACAACACCGGCGTGCAGGACGCGGCTGGTAATGCCGGCCTGGGCACCACGGCTTCTGCCACCTACGCCATCGACACCGCCCGCCCGACGGCGAGTATCTTGGTAGCGGACACGGCGTTGAAGACGGGCGAGACCAGCCAGGTCACGATCACCTTCAGCGAGGCGGTAAGTGGACTGACGACCGCCGATTTCACTGTGTCAAACGGCGCGCTGAGCGGCCTGGCCAGCAGCGACGGCGGCCTCACCTGGACCGCCACGCTGACGCCGACGATCGACGTCGCGAACGCCAGCAACACGATCGTGCTTGACGTCACCGGCCTCATCGACTCGGCAGGCAACACCGGTGCGGGCTCGGTTGCGTCGAACGTCTACGCCATCGATACCGCCCGTCCGACGGCAAGCATCGTGGTGGCCGACACCGCATTGAAGGCAGGGGAGACCAGCCAGGTCACGATCACCTTCAGCGAAGCGGTGAGCGGCTTGACCACGGCCGACTTCACGGTTGCCAACGGCAGCCTGTCCGGCCTGGCCAGCAGCGATGGCGGCGTCACCTGGACTGCCACGCTGACACCCACGGCCGACGTCACGGACGCGAGCAACACGATCACCCTCGCCACTGCCGGTGTCACCGATGCGGCCGGCAACGCCGGTATCGGTTCGGTCGCGTCGAACGTCTACGCCATCGATACCGCCCGTCCGGCGGTGAGCATCGTGGTGGCCGACACCGCGCTGAAGGCGGGCGAAACCAGCCAGGTCACGATCGCTTTCAGCGAGGCAGTGAGCGGGTTGACCACCGCAGACCTCACGGTCGCCAACGGCAGCCTTTCCGGTCTTGCGAGCAGCGATGGCGGCGTCACCTGGACGGCAACGCTTACGCCGACGATCGACACCACGAACGCGAGCAACACGATCACGCTCGATGCGACTGGCGTCATCGATCTAGCCGGCAACACAGGCGCGGGTTCCATTGTCTCGAACAGCTACGCCATCGACACCGCCCGCCCGACGGCGAGTATCTTGGTAGCGGACACGGCGTTGAAGACCGGCGAGACCAGTCAGGTCACGATCACTTTCAGCGAGGCGGTAAGTGGACTGACGACCGCCGATTTCACTGTGGCAAACGGCGCGCTGAGCGGCCTGGCCAGCAGCGACGGCGGCCTCACCTGGACCGCCACGCTGACGCCGACGATCGACGTCGCGAACGCCAGCAACACGATCGTGCTTGACGCCACCGGCCTCATCGATGCGGCAGGCAACACCGGTGTGGGCTCGGTTGCGTCGAACGTCTACGCCATCGATACCGCCCGTCCGACGGCAAGCATCGTGGTGGCCGACACCGCATTGAAGGCAGGCGAGACCAGCCAGGTCACGATCACCTTCAGCGAGGCAGTGAGCGGCTTGACCACGGCCGACTTCACGGTTGCCAACGGCAGCCTGTCCGGCCTGGCCAGCAGCGATGGCGGCGTCACCTGGACTGCCACGCTGACACCCACGGCCGACGTCACGGACGCGAGCAACACGATCACCCTCGCCACCGCCGGTGTGACCGATGCGGCCGGCAACACAGGCGCCCTGTCCGTGGCGTCGAATACCTACGCCGTCGATACGCATGCGCCACAACTGGTGGCCATCGACCGCGCCGATGCCAGCCCCAACAGCGGCCAGCAGGGTCTCGATTACACGGTGACCTTCGACGAGGACGTCAGTGGCCTCGACGTGGCGGATTTCGCGCTGGTCCTGACCGGCAACGCGCGCGCCACCATCGGCTCGGTCACCCGCGTGGACGGCCATACCTACACGGTGCACCTGGTCGACGTGGGCGGCTCCGGCAGCGTCCAGCTCGGGCTGGCCGCGGGCGCCAGCGGCATCGCCGACCTGGCCGGCAATACGCTCGCTGCCGGCGGGCAGGGCGAGGCCTACGTGGTCGGCGGCGTGGCACCGGTGGTGCTGCCCACGACGGCTCCCTCGCCGGCGTTGCCGACCGCCGGCTACAGCCCGGTCGTTTCGTCGCTGGCGCCGATCACGCGCTCCGACCTCTCGACGATCTATTTTGCCGAGGCCGCGCCACCGCGCACCTTCGACCTGCCGTTCGAGACCGGCGGGGTGCTCGATGCACTGGCCACGCTGGTGGCCGGTCACGAAACCGCCCAGGGCGACGCCGCCTGGGCGGACGCGTGGTCCAGTCCGCCGCCGATCGTGGCCGGCAGCGCGTTCCGCGTGCCGCTGCCGGCGGGCGACGTACTGCAGGCGAGCATGGCCGATGGCCGACCGTTGCCGCCGTGGCTGGTGTTCGACCCGGTGGCGGGCACGCTCTCGGGCACGGCGCCGCGCGATTTCATCGGCACCCTGTCGTTGCTGCTGACCGTCCGCGACGGTCAGGGTGATATCCGCGAAGTGCCGGTGCAGCTGTCCGCCGGCAAGGCCGCGCCCGCGCACGCCGAAGGCCGGCCCACCGTATCCCGGCCGGCGCTTGCGGCGCAGTTCGGCCAGCAGCGCCAGGGCGCCGACCATGCGGCGCTGCTGCGCCAGCTGGCGGTCGCCCAGCGCCACGTCCACGCACCGGTACGTCCATGAGCCCGACCCGGCCGCCCCTCAACGTCATTCCTTCCGCTAAGGAGAGCCCCACCTTGTCCTCGACCCTGGTGTTTCCCAAGAAAGCGCTTGCCGCCGCGCTCGGCACCCTGATCCTTGCCGGCTGCGCCATCCATCCGCGTCCACTGACCATGGAGCAGCGCCAGGCCACGCTGGCTGCCGACAGCCAGGCGATGTTCGCCTCGCAGGAGCCGGTGACTGGCCCGATCACCCTGGACGAGGCGATGGCGCGCGCGCTCAAGTACAACCTCGACCATCGCGTGAAAATGATGGAAGAGGCGCTGGCGCAGCGGCAGCTGGACCTGTCCAGCTTCGACCTGCTGCCGCAGCTGACCGCCTCGGCCGGCTACACCACGCGCGACAACGTGCTGGCCTCTTCCTCGCAGGACATCACCACCGGCCAGCAGTCGCTGGTGCCGTCGACCTCCAGCGAGCAGAACGCGCGGCGCGCCGACCTGGGCCTGTCGTGGAACGTGCTGGATTTCGGCGTCAGCTACTACGGCGCACGCCAACAGGCCGACCGCGTGCTGGCCGCACAGCAGCGCCGGCGCAAGGTGGTACAGCTGCTGATGCAGCAGACCCGCGAAGCCTATTGGCAGGCCGCCGGCGCGCAGAAACTCCAGGCACAGATCGAACCCCTGCTGGCGCAGGCGCAGCAGGCGCTGGGCGATTCCCAGGCGATCGAGCAGCAGGGCCTGAAAGACCCGCTGCAGGCGTTGGGCTACCAGCGCGAGCTGCTCAGCCTGGTATTGCAACTGGAAACGATCCGCGACGAACTGGCTCAGGCCAAGCCCAAGCTCGCCTCGATCATGAACCTGGAACCGGGCCGGGCCTTCGAGCTGGCCCCCCCGGCTGATATGACCTCGCCGCAGTTGGCGATCGCGCCGGAAACGATGGAGCAGATGGCTCTGCTCAACCGACCCGAACTGATCGAAGCGAGCTATAACGAACGCATCGGCCTGAACGAGACGCACAAGGCGATGGCCAAGCTGTTGCCGGGCATCGAGCTGTCGGTCGGCGCGCATTACGACAGCAACGACTTCCTGGTCAACAACACCTGGCGCGACGCCGGCCTGCAGGTGAGCTGGAACCTGCTCAACCTGCTCAACGCCAAGCACATCAAGGCGGCCGCCAAGGCGCAGTACGACCTGGCGCGCGAGCAGCGGCTGGCACTGAACATGGCGGTGCTCACCCAGGTGCATGTGGCGTACATCGACTACACCAGCCGCCGGCAGCAGTTCGAATGGACGCAGCAACTGAGCGGCGTGGAGCAGCGCATCCTGGAGCACACCCGCAACGCCACCGCCGCCACCGCGCAGGGCAAGCTGGCCGAGATCCGCGCGGCCACCAGCGCGCTGATGGCGGAGCTGCGCCTGTACCAGAGTTACGCTGCCTGCCAGGGCGCCTACGGCCAGATGCTCGCCACGCTGGGCCTGGACCCGCTGCCTGCCATCGTGTCAGGGCACGACCTGCCGACGCTGGAAAAAGCCATCGAAGCCACCGACCGCCGGTGGAGCGAGGGCGGGGCGCCGTGAAGCTGCATGCACGAACCCACCCGCGGGCCCTGTCCCGCGGTGGGCGGCAGGAGAACGGTTTGGCCCGCAGGCATGCCCCGGCCATCGTCGCCGTGGTCGGGCTGATCGTGCTGGGCTGCGGACTGTCCGGATCGACCTACGCGCAGGACGCCGGCCCGGCCGATGCCACCGGGCGCATCCGCACCCAGCTGGCGGCGCAGCACGACGTGGAAATTTCCAGCGAAGTGGCGGCCAAGATCGCCCGGCTGCCGTTGAACGAGGGCGATGCCTTCGCCAAGGGCGACCTGCTGGTCGCCTTCGACTGCGGCCTGTACCAGGCCCAGCTGGCCAAGGCCCAGGCCACCGCCGCCGCCGCCCAGCGCGAGCAGGAGGTCACCGGCAAGCTCGCCGCGCTGCATTCGGCCGGTGCGCTGGACGTGGCACAGGCGCAGGCGCGCGCGAAGGAAGCGGCGGCCGATGCCGCCTACATGCGCACCACCGTGGGCAAGTGTTCCATCCGCGCGCCGTTCGCCGGCCGCGTCGCCAAGCGCGAGGCGGCCCCGTTCGAGTTCGTCACGCCCGGCAAGCCGCTGCTGGAGATCCTCGATGCCGGCCCGCTGGACGTGAAGCTGATCGTGCCCTCGACCTGGCTCGCCTGGCTCAAGCCCGGGGCGAAGTTCACCGTGCACGTGGACGAACTGGACGCCGACTACCCCGCGCAGGTCGTGCGCCTGGGTGCCAGCATCGACCCGGTCAGCCAGACTGTGGGTGTAAGCGGCCGCATCCTCGGCACGCACCTCGAGCTGTTGCCGGGCATGAGCGGGTGGGCTGCGTTCCCGGGCCATGCGCGTTGATCGCGCCAGCAGCGTTGGCATCAGCCTCATCGCCTTTCCATCACGACTGATCGCATGACCACCGTCAACGCCTCCATCCAGGGCCTGCTCGGCCTGCTCCAGCTGGGCCAGCGCGTGCGCGCGGCGGCCAACGCGGAGGAGCTGGGCTTCATCGCGGTCAACGAGACGCGCGCCGTGCTGGCGTATCGCCAGGCGGCGCTGTGGCTCGATGGCGATGCGCGGCGGGTGGGTGCGCTCTCCGGCGTGCCGCAGGTCGATCCGGGCGCGCCCTATGTGCAGTGGCTGGCGCGGCTGTTCCGGGAACTGGTGCCGCTGCCGGCACCGCGAGTGGTGGATGTCGCCGCGCTGGCGCCGCTGGTGGCCGACGAATGGGGCAGTTGGCTGCCGGCCCATGCGTTGGCCCTGCCACTGGCGCATCCGGGCAGCGGGCCGCAAGGCGTGCTGTTGCTGGCGCGCGAACAGCCCTGGCGCGAGGAGGAGCTGGAGCTGGCCGGCGAACTGGGCGCCGTGCTCGGCCACGGCCTGTTCGCGCTGCGTCCGCGCGAACGCGGGTGGCGGGCGCTGCGCGCGCGGCTGCGCACGCGCCGGCTGTGGTGGAAGATTGCGTTGGGCGTGCTGCTGGTCGGGCTTATCCCCGTGCGCCTCTCGGCGCTGGCGTCGGCCGAGGTCACGCCGGTCGACCCGTTCGTGGTGCGCGCGCCGCTCGATGGCGTGATCGACCGCCTGGCCGTCGCGCCCAATCAGCCGGTGGCGGAGGGCGCGTTGCTGTTCGACCTGGACGCGACCACGCTGCGCGGCCGCTATGCCAGCGCGCGCAAGGCCTACGAGACGGCGCTGGAGGAATACCGCCAGAGTGCCCAGCAGGCGGTCACCGACGACAAGAGCAAGTTGCAGATGGCCGAGCGCCTGGGCGACCTGAAGCAGAAGCAGGTCGACCTGGACTACACCTCCGACCAGCTCGCGCGCGTGCAGGTGAAGGCCGACCGCGCCGGCGTGGCGGTGTTCGCCGACGTCAACGACTGGACCGGAAAGGCGGTCGCGGTGGGCGAGAAGGTCCTGGTGCTGGCCGACCCGGCAAAAGTCGAACTGACCGGCTACCTGCCGGTGGGCGACCAGCTCGCGCTCGCCCCCGGGGCGGACGTGACCTTCTATCCGAAGGCCTCGCCGTTCAGCGCCTACCACGCCATCGTCGACAGCGTGGCCTACAAGGCCGCACCGACCGACGAGGGCATCCTCGCCTATCGAGTCAAGGCGCATTTCACTGACGACGCGACGCCACCGCGATTGGGCCTGATGGGTACGGCGCGGCTGTATGCCGGCCGCGTGCCGCTGGCCTACCTGCTGTTGCGCCGGCCGTTGGCGACGCTGCGCCAGTGGATCGGCTGAGCCCCATGTCGACCGATCGTCCGGGCACGCCATTGCCGCCGCTGCGGCAGGAACTGGCGCTCAACCCGGCGCCGCCCGCGCCGGATGGCTCGCCCTGCTGGACGTTGCACGACCCGGCCACCCATCGCTTCTACCAGTTGGGCTGGGCGGCGTTCGAGATCCTCTCGCACTGGTCGCTGGGTACGGCCGAGGCGGTGGTCGCGGCGGTCAACACGCACACCACCGCGATCGTCACCGTCGAGGACGTGGCCGGGGTGGTGCTGTTCCTGCAGGGCCACCACCTGACCCAGGCCACCGGCGCGCAGGACACCGCGCGCCTGGCCGCCAGCGCCGCGGCGCACCGGCCGGGGCTGGCGATGTGGCTGCTCAAGAACTACCTGTTTCTGCGCGTGCCGCTGGTTCAGCCGATGGCTTTCCTGCGCCGCGCCTATCCGTGGGTGGCCTTCGTCTACCGCCGCGGTTTCTGGTGGCTCACGCTGGCGGCGCTGTTGCTGGGCCTGTACCTGGTGTCGCGCCAGTGGGACAGCTTCGTGCATACCTTCCACGCCTACACCAGTTGGCAGGGATGGTTGGGACTGGCGCTGGCGCTGTCCTTCGCCAAGGTGCTGCACGAGTTTGGCCACGCCTTCACCGCGTATCGCCACGGCTGCCGCGTGCCGACCATGGGTATCGCACTGCTGGTGATGTGGCCGGTGCTGTTCACCGACACCAACGAGGCATGGAAGCTCAGGTCGCGCCGCGCCCGCCTGCAGATCGGCGCCGCCGGCGTGCTGGCCGAACTGATGCTGGCGGCGTGGGCCACGCTGCTGTGGAGCTTCCTGCCGGAGGGGCCGCTACGCGCGGGCGTGTTCATGCTGGCCACCAGTACCTGGGTGGTCACCCTGGCGATCAACGCCAGCCCGTTCACACGCTTCGACGGCTACTACCTGCTCGGCGACTGGCTCAATGTCCCCAACCTGCATGAGCGCACTTTTGCGCTGGGTCGCTGGTGGCTGCGCGAGCGCCTGTTCGGCTACGGTGACCCGCCGCCGGAATCGCTGCCGCGGCGCCTGCATCGGTTCCTGATCGGCTTTGCGTGGATCACCTGGATCTACCGCTTCGTGCTGTTCCTGTCGATCGCGCTGCTGGTGTTCCATGTGTTCTTCCGTGCGCTGGGCATCGTACTGATGGCCGTGGAACTGGGCTTCTTCCTGGCCTGGCCGATGGCCCGCGAGCTGGCGGTATGGTGGCGCCGCCGCGCCGAGCTGCGCTGGAACCGGCAGACGCTGCGCACGGCCATCGCCGGCAGCGTGCTGGTGCTGGCGCTGCTGCTGCCCTGGCAGCGTACCGTGCGTGCGCCGGCGGTACTGGGGCAGGCGCAGGCGCAGGTCGTCTACACGCCGCGCGCGGCGCAACTGCTGACGCTCAAGGTGCGCGACGGTGAGCACGTCCAGGCGGGCGACGTACTCGCGCAGCTGGCCTCGCCGGAGCTGGACTACCAGTTGCGCAGCGCCAGCCAGCAGGCCGCACAACTGGCCTGGCAGGTGCGCCAGCAGCCGTTCGACGCCGACCTGCGGGCGCTTGGGCCGGCATTGCACAAGCGCTGGGATGCGGCCCGCCAGACGGTGGCCGGCTACGAGGCCGAGCGCGCCCGGCTGGTGCTGCGCGCACCGTTCGACGGGCGCGTGGTGGACGTGGCCGCGGGCCTGCAACCGGGCGAGTGGCTCAAGGGCGGCGAAGCGTTGCTGGGCGTGATCGGCGGCAGCGGCGCCAAGGGCGATGCCTTCGTCGGCGAGGAGGCGCTCTCGCGGCTCGCGCCGGGCCAGGCGGCACGGTTCGTCGCCGCGCTGCCGGAACAGCCGGCGGTGCACTGCCGCGTGGCCGGCATCGACCGGCTCAACCTGGCTGCACTGGACGAGCCCTATGTCGCCAGCGTGTACGGCGGCGCGGTCGCCAGCCTGCGCCAGCCGGACGGCACACTGGCGCCGCTGGAGTCCACCTTTCGCGTGCGGCTGGATCATTGCGATGCGGCTCATGCGCTACCGCGCGAACTCTCCGGCCAGGCCGCGATCCACGGCCAGGCGCAAAGCCTGCTCGGCCGTTTCGCGCGGTGGCTGGGCGCGATCGTGCGGCGCGAAATCACCTTCTGACCGCCGCGCGGATCACCGCGCACTCACCCCGCCTGCGCTTGCATGACCGCTTCGGTGGCAAGGAGGGGACGCGTGGCGGCGCTGCGCATCGGCATTTCCGGCTGGCGCTATGCGCCCTGGCGCGGCGTGTTCTATCCGAAGGACCTGCCGCAGCGGGCCGAACTCGAGTACGCCTCGCGCCAGGTCCGCAGCGTCGAGCTCAACGGCTCGTTCTACAGCCTGCAGCGGCCATCGAGCTACGCGTGCTGGAACGCCGACACACCGCGCGGCTTCGTGTTCGCGGTGAAAGGCCCGCGCTTCATCACGCACATCAAGCGCCTGCGCGACTTCGACGGGCCGCTGGCCAATTTCCTCGCCTCCGGGCTGTTCGAGCTGGGCGCCAAACTGGGGCCGATCCTGTGGCAGTGCCCGCCGAACCAGCGCTTCGACGAGGCGCTGTTCGACCACTTCCTCGGCGCGCTGCCCCGCGACACGCTCCAGGCCGCCGCGCTCGCACGCCATCACGACCATCGCCTGAAGCATGGCGCGAGCGTGACGCCCGACCGCAAGCGCCGCCTGCGCCACGCGCTGGAGATCCGCCACGAGAGCTTCATCTGCGAGGAGTTCATCTCGCTGCTGCGCCGGCACAAGGTCGCGCTGGTGGTGGCCGATACCGCCGGGCGCTGGCCCTACCTGGAAGACGTCACGGCCGACTTCGTGTACCTGCGCCTGCATGGCGACGAGAAGCTCTACACCAGCGGCTACAGCGACGAGGCGCTGGAACGCTGGGCCGTGCGCATCCGCGCGTGGTCGCAGGGTGGCGAGCCGGCCGATGCGGTACGCGCCAGCCCGCGGCCGCCGCCGAAGCGTGCCCGCCGCGACGTGTACTGCTACTTCGACAATGACGCCAAGGTGCACGCGCCTTTCGACGCGCAAACGCTGATGCACAAGCTAGGTCTCTGAACGGATAGGATGGGCTTCAGCCCACCAGCAGGCCTGCGGCGGGGCGGCGGTGGGCTCAAGCCCACCCTACGGCGGTCGTGGCTTGTTCGCTGGCGATGAAGACGGCAGCGCACGATCCCTTCGAGGCCACGGCTCTGAGCGACAGGTAGGGCGGGCTTCAGCCCGTCATCGCGCTTGCGGCGGGGCGACGGTGGGCTGAAGCCCACCCTACGTGCACTATGACTTGCTCGCGGCCTTGGCTTCGTTGGCCTCGTTGCCCGGATCCTCGTGCAGCAACCGCCGCGTCACCCCGTTGGTCCAGCCGAAGCCGTCCTGCAGCGGGTACTCGCCGCCACCGCCACCCTCGGCGTCCTCGCCGTCGTGGGTGACCACGTACTTCTCCACCAGCTTGCTCTCCTTCTTGTAGAGCGCGCCCACCGTGCGCAGCCAGCGGCAGGCGATGTCGTCGGCGTCGATGTCGTAGTTGCGCATGCCGCGGATCGCCATCCACTGCAGTGGCGCCCAGCCGTTGGGCTGGTCCCACTGCTGGCCGCTGTCCTGTTCGCTGGTGCCCAGGCCGCCCTCGCGCAACAAGCGGTCGCGCAGCGCCTGGGCGGTGCGTTGGGCCTGCTCGCGGCTGGCCAAGCCGATGAACAGCGGCGCGGCGGTGGCGCTGTTGAGTGCCTCGCGCGGTGCAGCGCGCTCGAAGTCGTAGTCGAGAAAGGCGCCGGCCTGCTCGTTCCACAGCAATCGCTCGATGCCCTGCTTGCGCAGTTCGGCGCGCTGCTGGAACTTCTCCGCCTGCTTGCGCTGGCCCACCGCGTGGTTGAGCAGGCAGATCTGCCGCTCCAGCTTGTACAGGAAGCAGTTGAGGTCCACCGGCAGGATCGAGGTGGTGCGGATGGTCGACAGCTCCGAGCCGTCGCACCAGCGCGAGCTGAAGTCCCAGCCCGAGGCTGCGCCCGCGCGCAGTTCGCGGTACACCTGGTGCGCCGGTCGATCGGACTTGCGCGCGGTGAGCACGTCCTCGCGGTAGGACTCCTCGCGCGGCGTGTCGCGGTCGTCCCAGTAGCGGTTGAGGATGCTGCCGTCGTCCAGGCAGACGCAGTGGCCGCGCGTGTCGCCCGGGCGCATCTCCTCGGCGCCGGCCATCCAGAAGTTGTACTCCTTGCGCAGGCGCGGCAGGTATTCGATCGCCTTGCACACGCCGTTGGATTCGAACAGTTCCACCATCAGCGCGAACACCGGCGGTTGCGAGCGGCTGAGGTAATAGGTGCGGTTGCCGTTGGGCACGTGGCCGTAGGTGTCGATCAGGTAGGCGAAGTTATTCGCCATCGACGCCAAGAGGTCGTGCCGGCCGCTCTCGGCCAGGCCCAGCATGGTGAAGTAGGAGTCCCAGTAGTACAGCTCGGCGAAGCGCCCGCCGGGCACCACGTAGTCGTTGGGCAGCGGCAGGATCGACGCGTTCGGCGGATGCTGGCGCGGGTGGCGGGTGAGCACGTCCCACAGGCTGTCGATGTGCGCCTTGAGCGGTTGCCCCGGCGGTGACTTGTAGTGGCTGGTGTGCACCTGCGGCGGGTCGAAGTTCGCGTGCACGAAACCGGCCAGGTCGAAACCGTCGTCGTCGCATTGCTCGCGGTACTGCTCCAGGATGTCCTCCGGGTCGCCGCGCGGCACGCAGTCGACGAAGGTCTTGCTGTCGGTGAACACGCAGCCCATCTGCACCGCGATGAACAGCTCCTGGTAGCGGTCCGCCGGCGTGAGGGTGTCCGCCTTGGGGACGCTGGCCGCCTTCTCCTCGTTCTGGCGCTTGGTCTGGTCGGTCATTGCTCGGAGTAGTTCCACAGCAGCCCGCCGTCGATGAACAGCGTGCTGCCGGTCATGTAGCTGGCGTCATCGCCGCACAGGAAGGCCACCGCGCCGGCGACCTCCTCGGGCGAGCCGAGTCGTTGCAGCGGGATGTTGCGCTTGAGCGCGGTCATCAGCGCCGGGTCGCTCATCAGGTGCGCGTTGATCGGTGTCTTGATCGCGCCGGGCGCGATGTTGTTGATGGTGATGCCCAGCGGGGCAAGCTCGACCGACAGGTCGCGCATCAGCATCTTCACGCCGCCCTTGCTGGCGCAGTAGCTGGCGAAGTGCGGGAACGGCAGTTCCTCGTGCACCGAGCTGATGTTGACGATGCGCCCGCCGTCGCCGCGATCGCGTACGTGGCGCGCGAACGCCTGGGTGAGGAAGAACACGCCCTTGAGGTTGACGTCCAGCACCAGGTCGTAATCGGCCTCGGTGACGTCGAGGAACCCGGCGCGCCGCTCCACGCCCGCGTTGTTGACCAGGATGTCGACCCGGCCCATCTGCGCCACCGCCTCGGTCATCACCTGTCGGACGGCCTCGACCTGGGCGACGTCGCCCTCGATCAGGCAGGCGCGTGCACCGGTGGCCTGCACCTGCGCGAGGGTCTCGCGGGCGCGGTCGTTGGCGACGCGGTCCTCGATCACCACCGACGCGCCTTCCTGCGCCAGCCGCAGCGCGATCGCGCGGCCAATGCCCTGCGCCGCGCCGGTGACCAGCGCGACCTTGCCTTGCAGCCCCATCGCGGCTCCTTCGGAAGTGGATGAGGTCGCCCACCTTATGCCGGCGGGGGTGAAGATCGCGCTATCGGTCATGGCGGCACCGCTTCGCCGACCACCGGGCACGGTCCGCCGCAGCGCGCTGGCGGCCCGGTCCGCACGTGGGTCCCAATGACGCTCCCACCCACCGGAGCGATGCATGAACAAGCAGCTACTTTCCGTCCTGTTCGCGGGCCTCGCCGGCCTGGCCCTCAACAGCCCGGCCCGCGCCGCCGGACCCGACGAGGCGCAGATCGAACAGCTCATCGAGCGCTTCAAGACCGCGATCGTCGCGCATGACCAGAAGGGTCTGGAAGCTCTGTTCGTCGACCAGGGTGGTTCGTGGTTCGAGGTGCTGGGCGAGGATGCCTTCAGGCAGATCAAGGCGCGCAAGCCGGACCTTTCGCGCGTGCATCCGGACAACTACCGGCATTTCGCCAGCTTCGTGGCGGGCGCCAAGCAGCCGATCGAGGAGAAATTCGAGAACGTGCGCATCCACACCGATGGCGCCGTGGCCGCGGTGTACTTCGACTTTGTGTTCCTGGTCGATGGCAAGCGTAACAACGTCGGCAGCGAAACCTGGCAGCTGGTGCACACCAACGACGGCTGGAAGATCAGCGCGATGGCTTACTCGAGCTACCCGGACCGGGCGCGCTAAAGTGCGTGCGGGGGGCGTCCGGGCCTCCCGCCTCGAGGGGAATCCGCATGCTCCGTTCCAGCGCCGATCCGGTGGTCGCGCCGTTCTGGCTGCCGTGGCTGGCCGGCGTGCCGATGGTCGCGTGCATGACGGTGATGGCGCTGCCGGAGGTGGGCCACGCGCACGCCGTGGCCTTCCGCGTCCTGTACGCGGCGGCCTATCTGCTGTGGACGCTGCCGCTCACCTTCGTGCAGCGCTGGCTGCGCCGGCGCGCGCCATGGCCGCTCGCGGTCTTTGCGCTGCTGGCGCTGACCTACCTGATGTCGCTGGCCAACAACGCGCTGGCCGAGCTGCTGGCGTTGCACTGGCACGCGCTGCCGCGGTTCGACTGGCTGCGCCTGTTCGGCAGCCTGGATGGCTGCTGGCTCGCGCTGATCGCCTTTTGCGCCATCCACGCCGTGGTCGACCACACGCTGGCGCTGCAGGCCGAGCGCGCGCGGGTGCGCGAGGCGCAGGCCGCGGCGCGCGACGCCGAGCTGCGCGCGCTGCGCTACCAGCTCAACCCGCACTTCCTGTTCAACACGCTCAACGCGATCTCCACGCTGGTCGCCGAGCGGCGCAACACGGACGCCAACCGGATGCTCGCGCGGCTGGCCGACCTGCTGCGCGCCACGCTCGAGCGCGGCGAGGCGCACGAGGTGCCGCTGGCCGAGGAACTGGCGCTGACCGGGCATTACCTGGATATCGAGAAGATTCGCCTCGGCGAGCGCCTCGCACTGGAACTGCGCGTCGGGCCCGAGCTGCTGCAGGCCGCGGTGCCGGCCCTGCTGCTGCAGCCGCTGGTGGAGAACGCGATCCGCCACGGCATCGCGCCGCGCGCCGAGGGTGGCCGGGTGCGGTTGCAGGTCGAGCGCGCGGGCGAACGCCTCACGTTGCACCTGTTCAACGACGGCGTGCCGGTGCCGGCGAAAGACGAGCCGCATCCGGCGATCGGCCTGCGCAATGTGCGCGAACGGCTGGCCCGTTTGTATGGCGCGGCACACGCGTTCGACTTCTGCCTGGCGCCCGGCGGCAACTGCCGGGTCGAGATCAGCCTGCCGTTCCGCACCATGGCCGCCCCCGCATGACCCTACGCGTGCTCATCGTCGACGATGAGCCGCTGGCCCGCGGCGGCGTGCGCGCCCGGCTGGCCGGCCATGCCGATGTCACGCTGGTCGGCGAGTGCACGGACGGGCCTTCCGCGCTCGCTGCACTGCAGGCGCAGGCGCCCGACCTGTTGTTCCTGGACGTGCAGATGCCGGGCCTGAGCGGTCTGGACGTGCTCGAAGCGTTGCCGCCGGAGCGACGCCCACTCACCGTGCTGCTCACCGCCTATGAGCAGTTCGCGCTGCGCGCCTTCGAGTTGCGCGCGCTGGACTACCTGCTCAAGCCGATCGACGAGGAGCGCTTCGCCGACGCGCTGGACCGCGCGCGCCAGGCGCTGGCGTGGCAGCGTGGCGACGCGCCGGCGCGCGCATCGCGCCATGCCACGCGGTTCCAGGTGCGCCTTGGCCACCGCGTGCGGCTGGTGCAGGCGGACCAGATCGACTGGATCGAGGCGCAGGGCGACTACGCCGGCCTGCACGTGGGCGAGCAACTGCACCTGTTGCGCGAGCCGCTACAGCGGCTGGCCGGACGGCTGGACCCGGCGCAGTTCATACGCGTCCACCGCTCCGCCATCGTGCGGCTCGATCGCGTGGCCGAAATGCAGGCGCTGTCCAACCGCGACCACCTGTTGCGCCTGCGCGACGGTACGGTGCTGCGCGCCAGCCGCACCTATGTCGATGCGCTGCGTGCGGCACTGCTGGCCAGCGAGGCGTCTTGAACCGGCCTTGCGCAAGCCCGTGTTCTGCCCCGGCGTTGCCCGAACCGCCTCCACGCGGTCCGGCAGACTGCCGTTTCCGTGGCGTAGACAAGGACTCCTGATGCAACGCCTTCCCGGCCTGGACCTGCTGCGCGCGTGGGCCATCGTGTGGGTCATGCTGTTCCACTCCTACGTGGTCGGCGGGCTGGGCGAGCGTTTCGCCTGGCTGGGCAACGACGGCTGGATGGGCGTGGACCTGTTCTTCGTCCTCTCCGGCTACCTGATCGGCTACCCGCTGCTGGCGTCGCTGGCGCGCGGGGAGGCGTTGGCGTGGCCGGCGTTCTACCGGCGCCGCGCATTCCGCATCCTGCCGGCCTTCCTGGCGGTGCTCGCGATGTATCTGGCCTGGCCGGCGCTGCGCGAGGCGCCGGGTCTGGCGCCGGCGTGGCAGTTCCTGAGCTTCACGCTCAACCTGCTGATCGACTACGAACACGACAAGGCGTTCTCGCACGCTTGGTCGTTGTGCGTGGAGGAGCACTTCTACCTGCTGTTCCCGTGGCTGGCCTGGTGGCTGGTGCGACGGCCATCGCTGGGCAAGGCGCTGGCGGTGGGACTGGGCGTGGCCGCCATCGGCATGGCCGTGCGCGGCTACGTGTGGCTGCACGCGATGGGGCCGGTGATCGGGCAGCCAGGGCCGGCGTTCGGCCTGCGCTTCGTCGAGGGCATCTACTACCCGACCTGGGCGCGGCTGGACGGCCTGCTCGCCGGCGTGGCGCTGGCGGCACTGCGCGTGGGCCGGCCTCAAGCCTGGATGCACCTGCAGCGGCATGCGGGAGTGGTGCTCATGGCGGGGCTGGGCCTGTTCGCGCTGGCGTGGTGCCTGTTCCGCGAGCGGCTGGGGTTCTGGCCCTCGGTAGTGGGCTATCCGCTGCTGTCGCTCGCGCTGGCTTTGTGCGTGGGCGCGGCCACCGCGCTGCCCGCGGGCTGGGCGGTGCCGGGGGCGGGTTGGCTGGCGCGGGTTTCCTACAGCCTGTACCTCAGCCACAAGCTGGCGCTGCATGCGGTGGCGACGTGGTGGGTGGGTCCGTGGCAACTGCATGGGCTGAGCGCGTTCGCGCTGTACGCGGTTGGCGTACTGGCGGCCGGTGCGGCGCTGTACTACGCGGTGGAGCGGCCGTTCCTGCGTTGGCGCGAGTGGCTGGATGGGCGCCGGCCGCGCATTACTGCAGACATGCCCGAGGCTGCCTAGCTTGTTGTAGGAGCGCACCCGTGCGCGATCGGGAGGTTCACGGTCGCGCACAGGTGCGCTCCTACAGGGGGCGTGGCGCTCCATTACGCGGTGGAGCGTCCGTTCCCTGCGTGGCGCGAGCGGCTGGAAGGGCGCCGGCCGCATCACCGCGGACATGCCCGAGGCGCCTGGCTTGTTGTAGGAGCGCACCTGTGCGCGACCGGGATGTTCACGGTCGCGCACAGGTACGCCCCCA
Organism: Frateuria sp. GZRR35; assembly: GCF_051900415.1. NCBI lineage: Bacteria > Pseudomonadati > Pseudomonadota > Gammaproteobacteria > Lysobacterales > Rhodanobacteraceae > Frateuria > Frateuria sp. GZRR35. The sequence goes on along the minus strand of NZ_JBHZGL010000005.1, from coordinate 215,145 downwards.
CAGGGGGAGCTGTGCGTCAGCGCCGGCGCGAGCCGCGCAGGCTGGACAGCGAGAAGGTGGCGATCTCGCCTTCGGGGGTGCGGCGTGCCTGGCCGGGCGGCGGGCCCCAGGCATGCGCGGTGACCACTTCCCAGGTGGCCGGGATGCGGCCGTCCACACGCATCGCCTCGTAGGCGGCGAGCATGCCGCGGTAGTGGCTCTTGCCGGTGAGATTTCGCTCGCGCCCGCGGTCGGCATGGGTCGCGCCCAGGCCCTTGAGCTCCTTCAGCAGCGCGCGCGGCTCGCTGTAGGTGAGCGTGTAGCGGTTCACGTCCAGCACCGGGTCGCGCAGGCCCGCGTTGATCATCGCGTCGCCCACGTCGTGCATGTCCAGGAAGCGGCTGACGTGCGAGTGCTCGTCGACCGCCGCCCAGGCGGCGCGCAGTTCCTTCAGCGTATCGGGGCCGAAGCTGGAGAAGGCGAGCAGGCCGCCGGGCTTGAGCACGCGCACGCACTCGCCGAACAGCGCGGGCAGGTCGTCGATCCACTGGAAGCACAGGTTGGAATGCAGCACGTCGACGCTGCGGTCGGGCAGCGGCAGCGCGGTGGCCTCGGCGCAGACGCGCTGGAACGGGCGCAGCAGCGCCTGGTGCTTGCGCGCTGCGTGCAGCATGGGCTGCGCCAGGTCGACCGCGATCACCTGCGCCTTCGGGTAGTGCTTCTTCAGCAGCGCGCTGCCGCGGCCAGTGCCGGCGCCGACGTCCAGCACGCGTTCGGGCGTCTGCAGATAGAAGTCCAGACGGCCAAGCAGATCGGCCTGCACCTCGCGCTGCAGCACGTCGTGCTGCTCGTAGGTCGCCGCGGCGCGCGCGAAATTGCGGCGCACGCGGGCGCGGTCGAGATGGAACGTGCTCATGCCGGGATGTCCGCGAACAGGGGATGCAGTGCCTCGGCCACGGCATCGGCGTGGCCGATGAAGGGCGCGTGGCCGGCGCCGGGGATTTCCACGAAGTGGCCGCCGCAGCGCTCGGCCGACCAGGCCATGGCGGCCGGCGGCACCAGCCGGTCGCGGCGGCCGGCGATCCACGTGCTGGGTATGGCCAGTTGCGGCAGGCGCGCGCGCAGGTCGCTGCCTTCGAGCAGGCCGATGCCTTCCTGCAGCACGCGCAGTTCCGGTTCGCCGCGCTCGAAGGCTTCCGCGCGCAGGCGGCGCAGCTCGGCCTTGGGGTCGTTGCTGCCCATCGCCTCCAGCGCGAGGAAGCGCTCGAGCGTGGCGTGGTAGTCGGTTTCCAGGTCGAGCGCGAGCTGGTGCACCAGGGTGGCGTCGCTGCCGTGCGGCCAGTCGGCGCCGCGCACGAACCTGGGCGTCGCGCAGAGCATCGCCAGGCCGCGTACCTGTGTCGGCATGTCGAGCGCCGCCGTGAGTGCGACCAGGCCGCCCAGCGACCAGCCCAGCCAGGGAGCCGGAGGCGTGGCGGCGGCGATGGCACCGGCGATCGTGTGTGGTTCCAGCGGCAGGCCGCAGGCGCGCGAGTGGCCGTGGCCGGGGAGGTCGACCACGTAGAGCGTGCACTGCGCGGCCAGCGCCTCGACCAGCGGCGCGAATACGCCGCCGTGCATGGCCCAGCCGTGGAGGAGGACCAGCGGTTGCGGGCCGTGGCCCAGCTTGTCGATATGCAGGGTCATGCTATTGCTCCCTCTCCCCCGGCTCTTGTCGAAGCTGGGGGAGAGGGCTGGGGTGAGGGGTCGGGGCTCGAGGTGAAGGGCGTCAGTGCCGGGGCTTCCGATGCGGGTTCCGCGCAAGAGCCGTCCCTCACCCCAATCCTCTCCGCGGAGGGGAGAGGGAGCTCAGTCGGTCGCAAGGTGCGATCCACTGCCCCTCGCCCATCGAACACGAAGCAATCGCCTTCCCAGTGACTACCGTCGGTGTCTTCGAGGTACTTGAGGATGCCGCCCTCCAGCTGCAACACCTCGCCCAGTCCCAGCCCGGCCAGGTGCAGCGCGGCCTTCTCGCAGCGGATGCCGCCGGTGCAGTAGGAGACGATCGTCTTGCCCAGGTAGCGCTCGCGGTCGGCGAGCACCGCCTCGGGCAATGCGGTGAAACTCGCCAGTCGATAATCGACCGCACCGGCGAAGCGCCCCACGTCGGTCTCGTAGTCGTTGCGCGTATCCAGCAACAACACCTCGCGACCGGCATCGTCATGCCCCTGGTCGAGCCAGCGCTTGAGCGTGGCCGCCTCGACGGCAGGCGCCCGGCCCTGGTGGGGCGCGACCGGCGCGCGCAGGGTGATGATCTCGCGCTTGAGCCGCACCCGCAGGCGTCCGAACGGGACGTCCGCCGACAGCGATTCCTTCACCGGCAGGTCGGCGAAGCGCGCGTCTTCGCGCAGCCAGCCGAGGTAGGCGTCGATCGCCTCGCGGGTACCGGCCAGGAACAGGTTGATGCCCTCGGGCGCGAGCAGAATGGTGCCCTTGAGCGCCAGCGCGTCGGCGCGGGCGTGCAGGGATGCGCGCAGCGCGGGAAGGTCCGCGAGCGGGACGAAGCGGTAGGCGGCGACGTTGACGATCATGGGAATGGGATACGGCGAGCCGCCGATTATACCGGCGCGCCGTCTTCGCCCCGCGGCAGGGTCGCCAGCGCGTCGAGCAGGCGGTCGACGTGCTCGTCCTCGTGCGCTGCGCTCAACGTGATGCGCAGGCGCGCCTGGCCGGCCGGCACCGTGGGCGGGCGGATCGCGGTCACCAGCAGGCCCTGTGCCTCAAGCGCGTGCGCTGCCGCGAGTGCGTCGGCGGCATCGCCCAGCAGCAAGGGCTGGATCGGCGTGTCCGAGGCGGCGAGCGGCAGGCCCAGCTGCGCCGCGCCGGCGCGGAAGCGGGTGATCAGCGCGGCGAGCCTTTCGCGCCGCCAGTGTTCGCTGCGCGCCAGTTGCACCGCCGCGAGCGTCGCGGCGGCCACGGCCGGTGGCATGGCCGTGGTGTAGACATGGGTGCGGGCGAACTGGGTCAGCCCTTCGATCAGCGCGGCGGAGCCGGCGACGAAGGCGCCGTGGGTACCGAGCGCCTTGCCCAGCGTGGCCATCAGCACCGGCACGTCGCGCGGGCCCAGTCCCGCTTCGGCGACGCCGCCGGCGCCGTCGGGGCCGAGCACGCCCAGGCCATGCGCGTCGTCGACCATCAGCGTGGTGCCTTCGCGTCGGCACACTGCGGCCAGTTCGCGCAGCGGCGCGCGGTCGCCATCCATGCTGAAGACGCCGTCGGTCGCAAGCAGCGCGGCGGCGTCCGGCATGCCGGCGAGCTGGCGGGCGGCGGCCGCGGCATCGCCGTGCGGATAGCGGCGCAGCGTGGCGCCGGCGAGCGTGGCGCCATCGAGCAGGCAGGCGTGGTTGAGCTTGTCCTGCACGCACAGGTCGCCGCGGCCGAGCAGCGCCTGCAGCACGCCCAGGTTGGCCATGTAGCCGGTGGAAAACAGCAGTGCACGCTCGCGGCCGGTCCAGTCGGCCAGCGCGTCCTCCAGCATCGCGTGCTCGCGGCGGTGGCCGCAGACCAGGTGCGCGGCGGTGCTGCCCACGCCTTCGTCGTCGGCCACGCGCTTGAACGCGGCGATCAGCTGCGGGTGCTGGGCCAGCCCCAGGTAGTCGTTGGAGCAGAAGGCGAGCAGGCGGCGCTCGCCGATCTCCAGCCAGGGGCCCTGGGCGTGGTCGATGGCGCGGGCGCGGCGCAGCAGGTCCGCCTGTGCGCGTTCGGATGTCTGGACGGCCAGCCGCTGCAGCAGGTCCGCGCGCATGGCCGCGGTCAGGCGGATTCGAGGGTGTCGGCGTGCACCGTGCCCGAATGCTCCACCACGTCCAGCGGATGCAGGTCCAGCCGCGCGAACAGCGCGCGGTCGGCGGCGACGTCCGGGTTGCCGGTGGTCAGCAGCTTCTCGCCGTAGAAGATCGAGTTGGCGCCGGCGTGGAAGCACAGTGCCTGCACCGCCTCGTCCATCTGCTGGCGGCCGGCGGACAGGCGCACCATCGAGGCCGGCATCAGGATGCGCGCCACCGCAATGGTGCGCACGAACTCGAACGGATCCAGCGCCGCGGTGCCGTGCAGCGGCGTGCCCTCGACCTGCACCAGCTGGTTGATCGGCACCGACTGCGGGTGCTCGGGCAGGTTGGCCAGCGTCTGCAGCAGGCCGGCGCGCTGCTCGCGCGATTCACCCATGCCGACGATGCCCCCGCAGCAGGTCTTCAGGCCCGCGCAGCGCACGTGTTCGAGCGTGTCCAGGCGATCCTGGTATTCGCGGGTGTGGATGATCTGGCCGTAGAACTCCGGCGCGCTGTCGAGGTTGTGGTTGTAGTAGTCCAGGCCCGCCTGCTTCAGCGTGCCGGCCTGCTCGCCGCTCAGCATGCCCAGCGTCGCGCAGGTTTCTAGGCCCAGTGCCTTCACCGCGGAGACGATTTCCGCCACCTTGGCGACGTCGCGGTCCTTCGGGCTGCGCCAGGCCGCGCCCATGCAGAAGCGACTGGCGCCGGCGTCCTTGGCCGCCTGAGCGCGTTCCAGCACGGCCTCCACGCTCATCAGCTTCTCGGCCTTCACGCCGGTCTGGTAGCGCTGCGCCTGCGGGCAATAGGCGCAATCCTCCGGGCAGCCGCCGGTCTTGATCGAGAGCAGGGTCGACACCTGCACCGCGTTGGGATCGTGGTGTTCGCGGTGCACCGTATGGGCGCGGTGCAGCAGGTCGTTGAACGGCAGCGCGAACAGCGCGGCGACTTCCGCTCGTGTCCAGTCGTGGCGGATCGGGGCAGGGGACATGGGATGGCGACTCCGCGTGAGGACGCGGCAGTGTGGGAAGGGGGCCCGCCTCTGTCAACTGATGTCGAATGCATAGGGTTGACGCGGTGGCATCCACGCCGGTCCGCTACCATCGAGGCCTCCACCCCCAACGGAGCAACCAGATGAGCGCAGGTCAGGGCAGCACCGGCAATGTCATCGCGGCGGTGTGCAGTTTCTTCATCCCCGGCCTGGGCCAGCTCGTGCAGGGACGGTTGCTCAAGGCGATCATCATGTTCGTGCTCGCCGCGGCACTATGGGTCGTCTGGATGGGCTGGATCATCCACCTGTGGTCGATCCTCGACGCGGCGCTGTACAAGCCCAAGGACTGACATCCCCGATGCGCATGGATGCGCTTGCCCATCTGCTCTCCCGCCTGCACGCCTGGCTGCTGCCGTGGCGCTGCCTGCTGTGCGGCGATGCCGGCGGCGACGGGCTGGACCTGTGCCACGCCTGCGCCGCGGAGCTGCCCCGCAACACCAGTTGCTGCGCGCGGTGCGCGCTGCCCTTGCCCAGCGCGGTGGCGATGTGCGGCCGGTGTCAGCGCAAGCCGCCGCCGTGGGACGCGGCCTGGGCACCGTTTCGCTACGGCTGGCCGCTGGACCGGCTGGAGGCGCGCTACAAGTTCGGTAGCGACCTGGCGGCCGGGCGCACGCTGGCGCGGCTGTGGCAGTGCGCGGCGCCGCCGGTCGCACGGCCGGCGCTGATCCTGCCGGTGCCGCTGCATCGCTCGCGCCTGCGCCAGCGTGGCTACAACCAGTCGCTGGAGCTGGCGCGGCCGCTCGGTCGTGCACTCGGCGTGCCGGTGCGGCATGACGGACTGCTGCGCGCGCGTTTTACCGAAGCGCAGACCGAGCTGGATGCGGCGGCGCGGCGTCGCAACGTGCGCGGGGCATTCGCGCTGTGCGAAGGGCTGGCGCTGCCGGCGCACGTGGCGTTGCTGGATGACGTGATGACCACCGGCGCGACGCTGGCCGAGTGCGCGCGGGTGCTTAAGCGGGCGGGCGTGGCGCGGGTGGATGTGTGGGCATTGGCGCGGGCGCCTGCGCCGCGGCAGCGCCCTTTGTAGGAGCCCGCTTGCGGGCGATGCTGTGGTTCCGGCCTGCATCAGGGCATCGCCCGCAAGCGGGCTCCTACAAGGGGGCGCGCTTCACTTGACGGCCAGGCCCAGCACGATGCCGATCCACAACGTCAGGCCGACCCAGTTGTTGTGACGGAACGCGGCCAGGCAGGCGTCGCGGGCGCGAGTGCGGATCAGCCACAGCTGGTAGCCGAACAGGCCGGCGGCGGCGAGCAGGCCGAGCCAGTATGGCCACGGCAGCTGCGCGCGCTGGCCGACGAACAGCATGGCCAGCAGGAAGGTGCCGATCAGCATCCCCAGGATCGGCACGTCCGCATCGCCGAACAGGATCGCGGTGGACTTGGCGCCGACCTTGAGGTCGTCGTTGCGATCGACCATCGCGTACTCGGTGTCGTAGATCACCGACCACAGGATGTTGCCCAGGAACAGCAGCCAGCCCAGCGGCGGCACCGTGCCGGTCACCGCCGCGAACGCCATCGGGATCGACCAGCCGAACGCCGCGCCGAGCACCACCTGCGGCAGGTAGGTCCAGCGCTTGGTGAACGGGTAGATCGCCGCCAGCGCCGCGCCGGCGAAGGAGAGCTTGATGGTCAGCGCGTTGGTGAACAGCACCAGCACGAAGGCGAACGCGAGGAGCGCGCCGAACACGATCAGCGCCTCGCGCGGGCTCACCCGGCCGCTCGCGATCGGCCGCCCGGCGGTACGCGCCACCTGCGGGTCGAGCTTGCGGTCGGCGAAATCGTTGATCGCGCACCCGGCCGAGCGCATCGCGAACACGCCCAGGGTGAAGATCACCAGCGCGCCCCACGGCGGGAAATCGCCGGCGGCCAGCCACAGTGCCCACCAGGTCGGCCACAGCAGCAGCAGCGCGCCGATCGGCCGATCCATGCGGGTGAGCACGAGGTAGTCCGCGGCCTTTTCGCGCCAGTGCGGCGGCAACGGGCGCAGCAGCAGGTCGAGCACCCGCGTGGCGCGGGTCGAGCTGTCGGCCGGGCGGATCGGGCGGGCAGGAGTGGGTGCGGCGGGGCGCGGTCGCGCCGTGGTCGGCGGCGTGCGGCGCTGGCGCTTGCGGGGAGGAGGGGCCATGCGCGGCAGTTTAGCCCGGCCCGTCGCCCGGCGATTGCGCGGCACCACGCTTTTCCGTCCGGCGCGGCATCTCACCGCTTACGCGGTCGCGGCCCGGGACCCGTGGGCCGTGGCGATGCTCAGGGCGGCGGCGGTTGTAACGGATCGTTTTCTTCCAGCGGGCTTCCAAGCGGGTCCGGATCGGCGTCCCGCGCGGGACTGGCATGGCCAGGGTTGCGGATTTCCTCGTCGGGCCGCAGCTTGCCAGGCTGGGCGATCGGCGGCTCGGGATGCTGGGGATTGTTCGGCATGGCGTGGCTCCGTTCGGCGAGGCGGATGGCCGCCAGCCTCGCGCAAGGCCCGTCAAGCGCGCGGCAAAAAAATTTGCGTCTCGGCACGGCGTGCCGTTTGGTTCGAACCGCTCAAGTGCACGCTGCGGCCGCCGATAAGTCAGGCGAAGGTTCCGTTGCGCGAGCGACGGCCAAGCGTTGAAGCCATCCCCGGGAGCCGGGCATGTCCGTGGCATACGACATCGTTGCGCAGGAAGCCGCGTCGGCGCGCGCCTTGTCCGCATTGGCGCCGGCGCCGCGAAGCCCGATGGCGCCGGCGCAGGCGCGTCTGCTCGCCTCGGTCGCCGCCTTCACCCACCACCGCGACATCGACGCGCTCGACCACAGCCTGGCGCTGTCGCTGGCCGAGCTGGCACCGGCGTGCGCGGTCGTGCTGTGCAAGCGGGCAGCCGACGGCCGCCGCTTGGAAAGCCTGGTGCGATGCGCCGCCGATGCGCAGGGCGTGTTCTCGCTGCACGCCGGCGAGCCGGACGCCGACGATCCCGCGCTGGATCCCGTATGGCGTTGCATGGACCAGCAGCAGAGCTTCGCCGAGACGCTGGCCGACGAGCACCGCCTGTACGTGCCGATCCTGCACGAAGGACGCGCGCTGGGCGCGCTGCAACTGGAATCCGATACGCCGCTGGACGGCGCCCATGCGCTGGCCGAAGGCTTCGCGCGGATCTACGCCAATTACATCACCCTGCTCAACGAGAGCGAGCGCGACAAGCTCACCGGCCTGTACAACCGGCGCACTTTCGAGCGCCACCTGCAGCGGCTGTTCCACCATCCGGTCCCGGCGCGGGCGCCCGACGAGCGCCGCGCCGGCTACGCCGGCCCGGACAACGTGTGGCTGGCAATCTTCGACATCGACCATTTCAAGCGCATCAACGACACCTACGGCCACATCTACGGCGACGAGGTGATCCTGCTGCTGGCGCAGCAGATGCGCGCCAGCTTCCGCCAGGGCGACGTGCTGTTCCGTTTCGGCGGCGAGGAGTTCGTGGTGCTGCTGGCCGGCCACGACGAAGCCGAGGCGCGCGGAGCGCTCGAACGCTTCCGCCAGCGGGTGGCCAGCTACCTGTTTCCGCAGGTCGGCCACGTCACCGTCAGCGTCGGCTACGCGCTCGCCGCGATGGGCGATTACCCGGAGACGGTCATCGACCGCGCCGACAAGGCGCTCTACTTCGCCAAGGAACACGGCCGCAACCGCACCCACGGCTACGAGGAACTGGTCCGCCGCGGCGCGCTGGCCGCCGAGCCGGTGAGCACCGGCAGCATCGATCTGTTCTGAGCGAAGCGCGGCTTTCCGCTCCCCTCGTTCGGGGATCGCGCTCGTTCGGCGTTCTTCTCCGCTGCGGCCGCTCTTGCGGCTTGCCTCGACGTCGGCGGCATCTGTTCAGTGACGAAGTGCAAGCTCTCGAAGTTCACGTGCGCGCAGATCGCCGGTGTGCGTGAGCGACAGTGGAAGCGGAAGCGGAAGCGGAGCTTCGATCGCTGGTTTGGCGCCAGCCCGGGCACCCACGCCAGCGCAGGGCGCGCTGCTCCGCAGTGGCCGTCACGCGGGATCGTCTTCCATTCTCACGCTACGGTGCCGGGCGGCGACGCCGAAATCCTCGCGCAGCCGCCGGACCACTGCCGCGTCGTTCAACGCCGCGGCATAGTGCAGCCGCTCGTCTTCGCCCTGGTCACCCATGAGGATATTGAACGTCACGCCCTCGTCGAAGATGCCCGCGCGCCGCACGCCATCGAGGGCTTCTGCGCTCGCCTGGACGACGAAATCGCACAAGCGCGAATAGTCGTCGTCCCCCCACTCATCGTCGAAATCCTCATCGTCCACGTCGTCCTCGTCGATGGCGTCCCAGAGCATGTCCAGCTGCGCCTGCGCGGCAGCGAAGCCATCTTCCAGCGCCACGTGGTGTGGCGAATCGCAGGGGCTCCATTTCAGCTGCACCATCGCGACATCGAGGGTTTTCCAAGTGCGCCGGAAATCCGGCTTCTCCAGATAGTTGCGGGCGACCCGCTCGAGCCCGGCCTGCGTCGAAACCGAGGCGAACAGGTAGTTGTATTCGCCGTTGGTATACAGCGCGAACGAATAGATCCGCTCGGAACCGAAGCGGGCGACCGCTTCCCTGGCAGCGCGAAGTGTCGCGGCAGTCAACTCGGATCGAAATGCGTCCCTGGCGTCCATGGGGCTTCCTGCGTGTGTTGGTGCGCCAAGTATGCAGAAGCGAAGCCGCAGGCCGCGACCTCAATCGCGGGCCTTGGCCGACTCCCGGCTGCAAGCACTGACGGTGGATTTCATCCGCTGGGTGTTGGGCCTGCTTTACCAGTCGCTGGCCACCACTGCCCGTCGAGCACTGTCGGTCCTTGGATGAGATGACAGGAGCGCCATCGGCCGTTCGCTGGCGCTCCGCACAACCGCGCCGCAGCCACCTTCGGTTGCGCAGGACGCGACTGGGGCTTTGGGCTGGCAGCTACGCGGACGTCGGCGCCATCGAGCGCGCATCCGCGCTCCCTTTCCATTTCCACATCAACCCTACGGCCACCGCGTCCACCAACACCGCGAACACGCTCGCTTCCGGGCCGAACGCGCCGCCGGTGAGCCATTGCGGCTTGCCGAGCAGCTCCGGCAGCAGCCAGCCGGCCTGGCCGAAGCCGCTCACGTCGAAGCCGAGCAGCGCGCCTTGCGCCCAGTTCCAGCCGAAGTGGATGCCGATCGGCAGCGCCAGCGAGCCGGTGCGCAGGTAGGCAAGGCCCAGCAGGAGCGCACCGAGCACGGTGTCGATCGAAGCCCAGGTCAGCGTCGGCCCGTCCATGCCGGGGTTGCCCCAGTGCGCGAGCGCGAACAGCAGCGCCATCGCCAGCAGCGCAGGCCAGCGACCGAGGCCATCGATCAGGCGCTGGAATACGAAGCCGCGGAAGAGCAGTTCTTCCAGCAGCGCGACCCAGACGAACGCCCACGCGCCCATGGCCAGCGCGCCGAGGCCCCGCGCCGGATCGAGACGGAAGCGGACGCCGCCGGCAAGCGCGATCAGGCCTGCCACGATCAGGATCAGCGCGGTACCCAGGGCCGCGCCGCCGAGGACGCCGCGCGCCCACGCAAGATCCAGCCGAAGCCCGACCGCGGCGAGCGGCTCCCTGCGCAACCGCAGGCAGGCCCAGGTCACCAGCACCAGGAACACCACCGGCAGCGGCGCGAGCCACGACTTGTCCACGCCCAGCCCTTGCAGCGCCCTGGACGCGACGGTGTACGCCGGCTGGCTCGCCACGAACAGGGCGAGGAAAAGGAGGATCCACCAGCCGTTGCGCAGCGACCCCTGCCGGTCGCGGAAAAACTGTTTCATGTGCGTTCCCTGCCCGTTGAGTGGATGCAGGGTCGAGGCTTGCCGCCGCGGCGTAAATAGCCCGTTCGGCCGGATGCCCTTCGTCACGGGGGCCGGTCCGGTTTCAACCTTTTTGCCGTTCCCGGCATCGCGGATGGCCGCTCAGCGCAGCGCCCGCAGCCATCGCCCGAACGCGGTGTCGTCGGCGGGCATCGGCGCGGCCCGGCTCGGCCGATCGAGCATGGTGGCCAACGCGGGCGGCACCGGCACCAGGTGGCCGAGCAGGGGTTCGAGCACCAATTCGAACTTGGCCGGATGCGCTGTGGCGACGACCGCCCAGGCGTGCCCGTCGCGCCGCGGCGTCTGATCGAGCACCGCCAGCGCGGTGGCGGTGTGCGGGCAGACCACTTCGCCGTGGTCGCGCGCGTGGCGCAGCAAGGTGGCGCGGATCGCCGCGTCGTCGACGCTGGTGGCGCGCAGCGCGCGGCGCAGGGCATCGTCGTCGCCGTCGAACGTCCAGCGCAGCCGTTCGAAGTTGCTCGGCGCGCCCACGTCCATGGCGTTGGCCAGCGTGGCGATGGCATCGCGCGGGCGGTAGGCGGCACCGGCGAAGAACTCCGGCAGCGTGCTGTTGGCGTTGCAGGCCAGGCGGACGTCGCCGATCGGCAGCCCCATGCCGCGCGCCCACACGCAGGCCAGAGCGTTGCCGAGGTTGCCGGTGGGGATGACGAAATCGAGTGGCGTGCCATGGCGGCGCCACCAGCCAAGGGACGCGTGCGCGTAGTAGCTCATCTGCGGCAGCAGGCGGCCCAGGCTGATGCTGTTGGCGGAACTCAGTGGCACGGCCCGCTGCAGTGCCGCGTTGTTGAGTGCCGCCTTCACCATGCGCTGGCAATCGTCGAAGCTGCCCGCCACGCGCAGTGCATGGACGTTGTCGCCAAAGCTGCCGAGCTGTTGCGCCTGGCGCGGCGAGACGCGGCCGTCCGGATAGAGGATCGCCACGCGCACGCCGGGTTGGCGGTGGAACGCGGCGCCGACCGCGGCGCCGGTGTCGCCGGAGGTGGCGACCAGAATGGTGAGCGGCGGCGCATCGGTGGTGCGCAGGCGACGCAGACAGGCGGCGAGGAAGCGCGCGCCGAAATCCTTGAAGGCGGCCGTGGGGCCGTGGAAGAGCTCCAGCAGCGAGGCGTCCGCGCGCGCCAGCGGGCGCAGCGGCGCTTCGAAGGCGAACGCCTCGGCGCAGATCGCGGGCAGCGACTCGGCCAGCACGCCGTCATCGAAGAAAGGCGTGAGCAACGTGGTGGCGGTCGCGGCCAGGTCATCGTCCGGGTCGAACGCCGAAGGATTGACACGAGGCAGGCGCTCGGGGACATACAGCCCGCCGTCCGGCGCCAGGCCGGCGGCGATCGCCTCGCCCAGCGACACCGCGGGCGCGTGTCCGCGCGTGCTCAGGTAGCGCGGCGCGCTCATGCGAGCAACTGCGCGCCGGGTCCGTCGATGGGGCCGACCAGCACGTCGCTGTCCAGCCCTGCCTCGGCGAACGCTGCGCGCATTGCCTCGGCCGCGGCCTTTGCAGTGTGCGCATCCTCGAACCAGCCGAACACGCTGGGGCCGGCGCCGGAGATGCTGGCGCCGAGCGCGCCGTGGTCGAGCGCGGCCTGCTGCACGCGGGCGAAATTCGGCACCAGCGGCGCGCGGCGCGGTTCGACCAGCACGTCCTTGAGACCCTCGCGCACCAGCGCCGCGTCGCCCTGCCAGCAGCCGGCGATCACCTGCGCCAGATTCGCGCTCTGTGCGACGAACTCGGACAACGCATAGTTGCCCGCCAGCGCCGCGCGCGCGCGGCGTGTTTCCAGCACGCAATGCGGATGCACCAGCGCGCAATGCCAGTCCGACGGCACCGGGATGCGCACCAGCCGCGTGGCGGTAGCGAGCACCAGGCCGCCGAGCAGCTGCGGACCGACGTTGTCGCCGTGGCGGCCACCACTGGCCACCGCCTCGCCGTCCATCGCGAAGCCGTACAGCGCCTCGCGCGGCAGCGGATCGTCCAGCAGTGCATTGGCCGCGACCAGCGCGGCCACGCAGGAGGCGGCCGAGCCGGCCATGCCCGAGCCCAACGCAATGCCCTTGTGCAGGATCAGTTCGAAGCCGTTTTCCAGCCCGAGCCCCTCGCGCAGGGCGAGCAGCGCGGCGCCGGCCGTGTTGCGTTCGGCGTCCATCGGCAGGTCGCGCACCACACCTTCGATGCGCGCGATGCGCACCACCGGTTCGTCGATACGCCTGACCTGCGCGCGGTCGCCCGCGCCGGCCAGGGTGTGGCCCAGGATGTCGAAACCCACGCCCACATTGCCCACGCAGGCGGGGGCGAAGGCGCTGGCGGTGCGGACGGACGACATGGGCGGTTCCTTGATGAGGTTCATGCGCGTGCTCCCTGGGCCTCGGCGATGCGCAGCACGTCGGCGAACACGCCGGCGGCGGTGACCTGCGGCCCGGCGCCGGGACCCTGCACGATCAGCGGATTGTCGCAGTAGCGGGCGGTGCGCAGTTGCACGATGTTGTCGGTGAGCCGGGTATGCGCGAACGGATGACACGCGGACAGGGCTTGCAGCCGCACCGTCGCGCGGCCATGGGCGTCGAGGCTGGCGACGTGGCGCAGCACGCAGCCGGCCTCACGCGTGCGGGCGAGACGCTCGGCCAGCGGGGCGTCCAGTTCGGCCAGGCCGCCCTGGCCCAGACGATCGAGGAAGGTGTCGGCCGAAAGCGCAGCCAGCGCCGGCGGCACCAGGCTTTCCACCTCCACGTCCTCCAGCGACAGCGGCCAGCCGGCTTCGCGCGCCAGGATCACCAGCTTGCGCGCCACGTCGGTGCCGGAGAGATCCTCGCGCGGGTCGGGCTCGGTGTAGCCCTGTGCATGCGCCTCGCGCAGCAACGCGGAGAACGGCAGGGTGGCGTCGTACCGGCTGCACAGCCAGGCCAGCGTGCCGGAGAACATGCCCTCGACGGCGTGCAGGGTGTCGCCGGTGTCGAGCAGGTCGCGCAGCGTCTGGATCACCGGCAGGCCGGCGCAGACGGTGGCCTCGTAGCGCCAGCGCGAAGCACCGGCCGCCGCCGCGGCGCGGATCGCCTGCCAGCGTGCCAGCGGGCCGCTGCCGGCGAGCTTGTTGGGCGTGACCACGTGGGTGCCCGCGGCGAGCCAGTCGGCGTAACGGTCGGCCACGGCTTCGCTAGCGCTGCAGTCGACCAGCATGGCCATGTCCTGGGTACCGCGAATGTACGCGGCAAAGGCGTCAAGGTCGGCCGGGCGCCAGGTCTGCGCGCCGTTGCGCTGGTCGAGCTGCGGATCGTCGCAATCCAGCCACATGCGGCTGCGGGTGGCTATGCCGCGCAGTTCGAGCGCAAGGCCTGCCTGGTTGGCCAGGCGCGTGCGCGCCGCTCGCAGTTGATCGAGCAGGGCGCCGCCGACGCGGCCCGGTCCGATCACGCCCAGCGCCAGAAGGCGTGGGGTCGGCGAGGCGACGGGGTGCGGCCGTGGCCGGGAAAGTTCGACGGATGAAGCGACGATGTCCACGTGAGCCTCCTTGGGTAGGGGCCCCTGGCTCGCGTGGCGGATTCGGTGAGTGCTGCAGCCGGCCCGCCTCGTCGAGGGCGGGGCCGATGCGTGATGGAACTTAAGCGCGCACGGACACCCACCCGGACCGGGTCGTGGTCGTGGTGGTCGTGATCGTGGCGGCGAGCGAGTGCATGATGCCGCCGGCGCGCGCGGCCGTGTCCGGCAGGGCCGGAAGCGGGGGCATGCGCGGGTGGGCGGAAAGCGGCGACATGCGCCAGACGTTACGGGGTCGCCGGGAGTGGGTCAATGGCAGGCATCGCTTGCCGGTGCAACTTATCCGTGCAGGCGGTGAGCCTCGCCGCTGGCGGCGCGCCCTTCGGCTTGCGCGCTGCGAGCCGACGCCAAGGGTGGTCGGCGGCACCCGGCAACGACAAGCATCCACCCCTCCCGCTCCTCTTCCGGCGGGAGGGGTTTAGTGCGAGCTATTGGCGCGTGCGCTGGTGGACGGTCGGCCTGGAAGCGCCGGCCGGCGCCTTGCCCAGGTCGATCGCATACGTCGCGCTGCCGTCGCCGTGGTCGCGCAACTGGCGGATGTTCCGCAGGTCATCGGCCGCAGCGAGGGCCTGCTTGCCCGCCGCGGCGGTGAAGGTCACCGGACCGCGGGTCGTCATCGGCGCGAAGTGCCAGGAGGCCGCGGGCAGGTCGGTGCGATCGAGCGTGCCGGTGCGCTTGAGCCACGCGGCGACGATCTCGCGCACGCCATCCTGCGAGGCAAGCACGGTGTTGCTGCCGTCCAGCCCGGGGAAGTTGCCACCGCCGCTGGCGCGGTAGTTGTTGGTGGCGACGACGAAAGGCTGGCTCGGCGTCACCGGCTTGCCCTGGTACGTCAGCGACACAATGCGCTGGCCGACCGGCCTGCTCACGTCGATCGTGTAGCTGAGGTCGCCCTGGATCTGGTCGAAGTTGAATCCCGGCACGTGCGTGTTGATGAGCGCCTGTTCGCCGGTCGATGCCGGATCGATGCGATTGAAGCGCGCGGCGGATTTTTCCAGCCACGCCTTGACTCCGGCGCCGTCGGTCTTCACCGCCGCGAGCGTGTTCGGATAGAAGTACAGGTCCGCCGCGCTGCGCAGGGTGAGCGGGCCGGGCGGCACGTCGGTGTAATCGTCGGGACCACCGAAGCCGGTGCGGAACGCGGCTGCCGCGGCGAGTACCGGGACGCCGGCCAGTTCCGGATGCAGCTTGGGCAGCTCGCGCTGTACGTAGTCGCGCTGCGCAGCGTTGACCACGCCCAGCGCGGTCATGTCGCCCTCGTCGGCGAAATAGCTGGACAGGCGCACCGTGCTCTGGCCGATCGGCGTGTTCACGTAGGTTACGGTCGCCGCATGCGCCTGCGCCACCAGCGGAGCGATCGCCGGATCGGGGGGCACGCACTGGTTCTTCTGCGGGCAGATCGGGCGCACCTCGCTGTGCGTGTCATCGCGATCGATGGTCCAGCGGCCGTTCTCGCGTTCCAGCGCCAGCTTGATGACACCCAGGTCCTTGCCGAAGAAGCCGCCCATCACGGCTGGCTTGCCGCGCACGAAGCCGCGCGTGGCGTCCACGTCCTTCATGTCGGCGTAGCGTGGCCCCGGGAACTCGGTATGGGAGTGGCCCAGCAGCAGCACGTCGATGCCCGGCACGCCGGCCAAGTACCAGCCGCCGTTCTCCATGTCACTGGTGTAAGGCGCGGTGTTGAGGCCACCGTGCAGGATCGCCACCACCAGGTCCGGGTGCTGCGCCTGGATCTGCGGCAGGTAGCGCTGCGCCGCCTCGACCACGCCGCTGACGGTGACCTTGCCTTCGAGATGGCGCTGGTCCCACTTGAGGATCGGCGGCGGCGTGAAGCCGATGATCGCCACCTTGATCGGCACCTGCAGGCGGCTGCCATCGGGCGTGTAGGCCTCGATGGTCTTCTTCACCATCGTCCACGGCTTGAAGATCGGCTTGCCGCTCCCGGCGTCGAACACGTTGGAGAGCACCAGCGGGAAGTGCGGGCCGGCGCAGCGGTCGGTGCGCTTGCCGTCGATATCCATCGGCGTGCCGGTGACCTGCGACAGGAACGGCAAGCCATAGTTGAACTCGTGGTTGCCGGCGGTGCCGCCGTCGTAGCCCATCGCGTCCATCGCCTTGTAGATCGCCAGCTCCTGGTCGCAGCCGACCGGTGCGACCAGCGCCTGGTAATCGGCCAGCACGGTGCCCTGGATAGTGTCGCCGCTGTCGAACAGGAAGCTGTTGGCGAACTCGGCGCGCGCGCGGCGAATCAGCGTGGCGACGCGCTCGTAGCCGACCGTCGGGTCGTCCTTGGCCTTGAAGTAGTCCCAGCTAAGAACATTCGCGTGAACGTCGGTGGTTTCCAGGATCGCCACGTCGGCGCGCGTCCCGTCCGGCGTCGGGACCGGCGAGGTGGGGCTTGAGGCGCAACCGGCGAGCGCGGCGGCGGCGAGCAGGGACAACAGCGGGCGGAGCGACATCGGGAAGCGTCCAGCGGCAAACGGGCAGGGCGGGGAACGTAGCAGATCGGGAGGAGAGCGGCGGCGGGTTGCGCTGTCTTGTCCTTCCGAGTCCCTGCAGGAGGGCGCGCGTGCCCTGCGTGGTGGTATGTCGGTCGCGGAGTGGCCGCCATTCGACTTTTGCACCACAGATGTACCACCGCGTGAGCTGCGCCACGGTGAGTGCGCATGCAGCAGACTGAGACGGGCATTTGCCGCAAATCGCGTCACACAGCCGTTTCCACCGGGAAAGCGCGGTGACTTGAGATGTCTCGGGATGGTAATTGGTGGGCCCACCAGGACTCGAACCTGGAACCAAGGGATTATGAGTCCCCTGCTCTAACCATTGAGCTATAGGCCCGCCCGGGAGGGTGCATGGTAGCGGCAGCAGGGGAAGGGTCCAACGCGCCGCGGCCCTGCTCTTGTAGGAACCCGCTTGCGGGCGATGCTCTTCGGCACACTCAAGCCAGCAGCATCGCCCGCAAGTGGGCTCCTACAACGGCGTGGAAACGACGACGCCCGCGAGGCGGGCGTCGTGGTGGTGCATGAGGCTTGGCGCTTACTCGAGGTCGAGGAACGAGCGCAGCTGCTCCGAACGGCTCGGGTGGCGCAGCTTGCGCAGGGCCTTGGCCTCGATCTGGCGAATGCGCTCGCGGGTGACGTCGAACTGCTTGCCGACTTCCTCGAGGGTGTGGTCGGTGTTCATGTCGATGCCGAAGCGCATGCGCAGCACCTTCGCCTCGCGCGGGGTGAGGCCGGCGAGCACGTCGCGGACGGTCTCCATCAGGCCGGTCTCGGTCGCCGACTCGATCGGCGAGGAGGCGTTGGTGTCCTCGATGAAGTCGCCCAGATGCGAGTCTTCGTCGTCGCCGATCGGGGTCTCCATCGAAATGGGTTCCTTGGCGATCTTGAGCACCTTGCGGATCTTGTCCTCGGGCATCTCCATCTCCTTGGCCAGCTCCTCCGGCGTCGGCTCGCGGCCGAACTGCTGGAGCATCTGGCGGGAGATACGGTTCAACTTGTTGATCGTCTCGATCATGTGCACCGGGATGCGGATGGTGCGCGCCTGGTCGGCGATCGAGCGGGTGATCGCCTGGCGGATCCACCAGGTGGCGTAGGTGGAGAACTTGTAGCCGCGGCGGTATTCGAACTTGTCGACCGCCTTCATCAGGCCGATGTTGCCCTCCTGGATCAGGTCCAGGAACTGCAGGCCGCGGTTGGTGTACTTCTTGGCGATGGAGATCACCAGGCGCAGGTTCGCCTCGACCATTTCCTTCTTGGCGCGGCGGGCCTTGGCCTCGCCGATCGACATGGCACGGTTGATTTCCTTGATGTCGGTCAGCGGCAGGAACAGCTTCTTCTCGATCGCGGCCAGCTTGTCCTGCTCGGCGTCGATCGCCTCGCGGTGGTTCTTGATGTTCGGCGACCACTTCTGGCGCTTGCGACCCAGCTCGGCGGCCCACTCGACGTTGCCCTCGTTGCTCGGGAACGTCTTGAGGAACTCGGCCTTGGGCATCTTCACCTGCTTGACGAAGATGTCCATCAGCACGCGCTCGTGGTGGCGGATGTCGCCCACCACTTCGCGCAGCTTGCGCACGAAGCTGTCGATCAGCGCGGACGGCAGCTTGAGCTTGAGGAACTCCTCGGCCATCTGGTCGCGCAGCTTGACGATCTTCTTGTCGGTGATGCCGGTCGCCTTCGGGGCGGCCTTCTGGAACTTGGTGTAGTAGTCGCGCAAGAGCTCCATGCGGCGCTTGACCTCTTCCGGGTCCGGACCGGTCGGGCCGGCCTCTTCCTCTTCGGAGTCGTCGCCGTCGTCCTCGTCCTCGTCCTCGTCGGACTCGACGACTTCGCCGTTCGCGGCCGCTTCCTCGGCCTCGGCACGTGCTTCGTCGGCCAGCTGCTCCAGGTCGGCGAAGCCGGCCAGGATCTCGGACAGGCGGCGCTTGCCGTCCAGGTGCTGGTCGTACTCTTCCAGCAGCAGCTCGATGGTCAGCGGGAAGCTGGCCAGCGCGGTCTGCACTTGGCCCAGGCCTTCCTCGATGCGCTTGGCGATGGCGATCTCGCCCTCGCGGGTGAGGAGCTCCACCGTGCCCATCTCGCGCATGTACATGCGCACCGGGTCGGTGGTGCGGCCCACTTCGGCGTCGACCGCCGACAGCAGGGCGACCGCTTCCTCGGCGGCGGCCTCGTCGTCGTTGCCCGAGCCTGGGGCATTGTCGGCCAGCGGGTCGGCGTCCGGCGCGGCGTCGTGCACTTCGATGCCGACGCCCTTGAGCACCGCCATGATGTCTTCGATCTGCTCCGGATCGACGATGTCGTCGGGCAGGTGGTCGTTGATCTCCGCGTAGGTCAGGTAGCCCTGTTCCAGGCCCTTGGAAATGAGCGCCTTGATTTCGGACTGTTGCTCGGGAGCTTTGTTGTTCATACCTACCGCCGCAGATGCAGGAACCGATCAGTATAGCGATGTGGCGCTTTTTTGACCAGTTTCAAAGGGAAAAATTTCGCGTGGCCTACACGCAAAAATCGCGCCAGACGGGCGTTTGCGTGGGGATCGCGTGTCGTATGCCATCAAGTCGTTGGGGATCCGGTCAGGGCGCTTCGAGCCAGAAGGTGACCGGGCCGTCGTTGACCAGCCGGACTTCCATGTGGGCGCCAAAGCGCCCGATTTCCACCCCTCCCCCGTGTGTGGCGCGGGCCAGTTCCACCAGCCGCTCGAACCAGCGCCGGCCATGCTCGGGCGGGGCGGCGCGGGTGAAACTGGGGCGCATGCCCGAGCGGGTGTCCGCGGCGAGCGTGAACTGGCTGACCAGCAGCAGGCCGCCGCCGGTGTCGGCGAGCGAGCGATTCATCCGCCCGGCGTCGTCGGCGAACACGCGGTAGCCCAGCAGCCGTTCGAGCATGCGCTTCGCCTGTGCCTCGCCGTCGTCCGGCTGGACTGCCACCAGTGCGAGCAGGCCCGGGCCGATTGCGCCCACGGTCGCGCCGTCGACGTCGACGCTGGCGGAAAGCACGCGCTGGATGAGACTGATCATGGGGGCGGCAGGCGTCGGCAGGGCGTCCCTGCAAGAATAGGCAAAAACGGTGGAGCGTCTCCGGTCCTGGGCTTAACGGCAGGGCCGGCGTTCCCTTTACTTGCGCCGTCCGGCGCGGCAAGCGGCAATCCCCCATGCGCCCTGACATCTACCTGCTCTACCTCCTGCTGCGACTGTTCGGCCTGCTTCCGCTGCGCCTGCTTCATGCGATGGGTGCGGGCCTGGGCCGGCTGTCCCTGTGGTCGCACGGGCGTACTGCGCACGACACCACGGTGAACCTGTCGATCGCCCGGCCGACGCTGGACCGGCCAGCCCACGCCGCGCTGCTGCGCCGGGTGATGGCCGAGGGCGGCAAGTCGGTCACCGAGATCGTGAAGGTCTGGGGCGCGGGGCCGGAGAAGATGCTGGGGCTGGTGCGCGAGGTGCGCGGTGGCGAGTTGCTGGAGGCCGCGATGGCGCGGGGCAAGGGCGTGATCATCGCCGCGCCCCACCTGGGCTGCTGGGAGCTGCTCAATTACTGGCTGTGCAGCCGCATGCCGATGGCGATCCTGTACCGGCCGCCGCGTCTGGCCGCGATCGAGCCGCTGCTGCGCCGCGTGCGCGGTGCGCTGGCGCCGGAGCAGGTGCGCGCCGAGGGCGCGGGCGTGCGCACGCTGTACAAGCGCCTGGCCGCGGGCGGTGCGATCGGCATCCTGCCCGACCAGAAGCCGCGCGCCGGCGAGGGCGAGCCGGCGCCGTTCTACGGACGCGACGCGCTGACCATGGTGCTGCTGCCGCGGCTGGCGGCGCGCACGGGGGCGACCGTGCTGTTTGCGTTCGCCGAGCGGTTGCCGCGGGGGGAGGGCTTCCGCATCCACCTGCTGCCGGCGCCCGAGGGCCTGGACGATGCTGATCCGCAACGCGCCTGCGCGGCGCTCAACCGCGGCGTGGAAGCCTGCGTGGAACGCGCCTTCGTGCAGTACCAGTGGCATTACCGGCGCTGGTCGGGGCATGGGCTGCCTAACCCGTACAGGCGTGGCTGAACCTGGTCCTTCCCCCGTTCACGGGGAAAGGTACCCGGAGGGCGGCTGGGGGAGGCTTGCGAGGACGGGTCCCTCTGGATCCCGCCCAAAGGCGCCCCCATCCGCCTGTCGGCACCTTCCCCCGCGTTCGCGGGGGAAGGCTCGGACGTGGGGGCGGAAGCCGGGTGGGCGCTAGCCTGTTTGCGCGAGGCGGCGCAGGAAGAAGGCCATTTCCTCTTCGCCTGCTGACGCCGCGCTGGCTGGCCGCGGCGATGCCTGGCGCCAGTCCGGGGCATGGGTTGCCCAACCCGTACAAGCGCTGAGCGTGTCCTCGTTTACGGGGCAAGGTGCCCGGAGGGTGGCTGGGGAAGGCTCGGGCGTGGGGGCGGAAGCCGGGTGGGCGCTAGCCCGTTTGCGCGAGGCGGCGCCGGAAGAAGGTCATTTCCTCTTCGGACTGCTGACGCCGCGCTGGCTGGCTGCGGCGATGCCTGGCGCCACACCGGGGCATGGGTTGCCCAACCCGTACAGGCGCAGAGCGTGTCCTTCCCCCGTTCACGGGGGAAGGTGCCCGGAGGGCGGATGGGGGAGGGCTTGCGAAAGACTGGCCCCCGCTGCATCCCGCCCAAAGGCGCCCATCCGCCTTGTCGGCATCCTCGCCCCGGGCTCGCGGCGGAGGGCTCGGCCGTTGGGGGGAGGCAGCCCGAAGCCCACCCTACGCGAGGCGGCGAAGGAAGACCGTCATCTCCTTCTCCGCCTGCTTGTCGCCGCGCTGGCTGGCGGCGGCGATGCCCCGGCGCCAGGCTTCGGCGGCGCCGGGGCGATCGTCCATCGCCAGGCAGGCCTTGCCCAGCAGCTTCCACGCGGCCGAGTACGCCGGATCGAAGGCCAACGCCCGGCGCAGCTCGTCGGCGGCCTCGGCCGCCTGTCCTTCGCCGAACAGGGCGTTGCCCAGGGAGAAGCGTAACAGGGCGCCATCACGCGGGCCGCCGCACTGCGCACGCAGGCCGGCGATCGGGGAGGAACTCATGGCAACTGCCGCGAGCGGGCGTCGAGACTGAAGATGCGTGGTGGCTGGGACGGTTCCGGCGGGCGGTGGCCCGCGCGCAGGTCGGCCAGCGAGGTGGCCGGCCAGATCACCACCCAGGAAGAGCGGAACGGCTGGGCGAGTAACGGATAGCGCAGCGCGGTGGCGTCGAGCTTGTCCGGATGGGTCACGATCAGGCCATCGGGATGGGTACGGGCAAACGCCGCGATGGCCTCGTCGCTGTGCAGTTCCTCGATCGGGTGATCCAGCCGCCCGGCGAAATGGAACTGGCCCTCGTAGACGCCGGTGTAGCCGATCGCGCGGTTCTGCACGTCGGCCGCGGCAAGCAGTCGGGTCGCCGGCGTCAGGTCGTAGCGCGGCCACAGGGTCAGCGTGAACAGCGTATTGATCGCCAGCGTGCCCAGCAGTCCGGCGAACGCCAGCCGGCGCATCTCGCCGCGGCCGCGCAGCAGCAGCAACGCGCCCAGCAGCAGGAACACCACGGCGAAGAAGCGGCTGTAGCCGGCGGTGGTATCGAACCACTCGCCGTGCAGCCGCCCGCTCGCGACCAGCCACGGCAACACGAACAGGAACACACCGAAGAGGATGCCGCCGACCGCCAGCGGCCAGGTGCCCAGCCAGCGGTTGTAAGCCAATTCGGGCCGGCGCTCGCGCAGCAGCGCGATGGCGCCGGCCAGCAGCAGCACGGCGCCGGCAAACTCCGGCAGCGGGTAGTAGAGCTGCTTGCCGCTGATCAGCGAGAAGGTCACGAACACCGGCACCACCCAGCACAACGCGAAACGCACGCCGGCATCCAGCGGACGGCGCAGCGAGGCGAGCGCCACCCAGGCCCGCGGCCAGCCACTGAACGGGAACATCAGCAGCGGCAGCGCCAGCACATACCACCACAGCGGTCGCGCATGATCGAACGCATTCACCACGCGCCCGGCGGTCTGTGTGAAGAACAACCGCTGCCGGTACGCCTCGCCGCCGCTGAAGCCGGCCGGCAACGCCCACGCCAGCAGCATGGCAAAACCGAGCAGGAAGCCGAGCAGTCCGCGCCCGTACCAGCGCACGCGATGCTGGTTGGCCCAGTCGTTCCACAAGGGGCCGAGCAGCCACGGGAACACCACGTGCAGGGCCATCACCGGCCCCTTGGTGAGCAGCCCCAGGCCGAGACAGAGGCCGAACAGCCACCAGCGCGGCTCGTCCCGCGTGCGGGTGCGGGTCAGGCACAACAGCGCCGCCAGCGACCACACCGCCAGCAGCACGTCGTACATGATCTGCAGGCCGAACAGGAACGCGTAGGCCAGCGCCAGCAGCATCCAGGGCGCGGCGCGCGCCACCCACGGACGGTCCGGAAACAGCCGCCGCGCCAGCGCCGAGATCAGCACCAGCTGGCTGGCGCCGAAGATCACTTCCAGCACGCGCGGCCACACGTCGCTGACGCCAAAGACGAACCAGCCGGCGTGGATCAGCCAGAACAACAGCGGCGCCTTCTCGCTGTAGGGCGCGCCGTTGTTGTAGGGCACCAGCCAGTGGCCGTGGTTCCACATTTCCCAGGCGACCGCCAGCGTGCGGGTCGAATACAGCGGCATCGGACCGTGCGAGAAGATCGCCAATAGCGCCGCCGCTACCCACAGCGGCAGCCAGGGCCAGAGGGCGCGCAGGTGTTCGGTTCGGCTGTAGGCGTTGGGCGGCACGGGCAGACTCGTGGTGCAGGGAACCCGGATTCTAGCCGGGCCAGACGATCGACGCCGGCTATCGCGGCAGGCGCGCCGGTCCCCAGTAACCGATGCGCCGGCGCAGCTTGAACTTGCGCCAGAAGTTGAGCGGTTTGCGCCTGCGGTTGCGCCCGCCCGAAGCGACGAAGGCGTCGATCGCCGCCAGCACGCGCTCGCTCGCGTGGCCATCGCGGCAGGGATGGATCGCATCGGCATAGTCCTGGATCGCGGCCATCAGCTCGGGCGGCCGCGAAAGCGCACGCTCGATCGCCGGCTCGAACTGCGTCGGGTCGTCGATGTCGATCAGCTGCGGCCCCGGCCGGCGGTTGCGGAACGTGACCACCGGCTTGCCGGTGAGCAGGAATTCGTTGAGTGCCGAGGAAGTATCCGAGCACATCATGTCCACCTGCGTGAACAACTCCAGGATGTTGTCGTTTTCGGCAAAGGTGAGGAAGTCATTCTCCAGCGCCTTGTACCTGGCCACCGTCTCCGGGTTCATCTTGGGATGGAAGGTCACGATCCAGCGCCAGCGGCCATCGCGCGAGAGTCGCCTGACTTCCTCGTACAGGGTTTCGGCCGCACTCCACGAGGGCGAGAAAGTGGAGTGATAGAGGATCACCGGCGGCTGGCGCACCGGCGGAACGGGGCCGGCGATTTCCTTGAGGAAGGGATCGAGCTTCGTCCAGCCGGTCTCGGCCACGCTGAAATGGCCGAGCCGGTCGGCCAGCGCCTGGAACTGGGCGGTGTCGCGCGGGCCGGTGGTGCAGTAGAGATCGAAGAAGCCACGGATATAGATGTGCCGCGGCTTGCCCGCATCGAAACCGTGGAACACCTCCACTTTCACGCCCGGGAAAAAGTGCGGCAGGTGGTTGCCAGGCGTGAGTACCGCCACCGGGTTCCAGCGGCGTACCTCCTCCACGCTCAACAGGCGTTCGTCCGCGCTCAGGTCCTGTGCGCCGGGGCCATCGAAGAACCACGCCGCCTCGTCGCCGCGCGCACGGATTGCGGCCTGCAGCGGGCGCAGGATGGCAAGCGCATAGCGTTCGGAGCCGTAGAGCAGGTAGTGCCGTTTCGGAGGCGTATGCATGTCGGTATCGCAATGGAAAGGAGGATCGTCGGCGGACGAAGACTCGAAGGAGGTGTGCGCGATCAGCGGTCCAGCCCGTGTCGCGACAGCATCGTGCCGGCGCGCGCCACCGAGGGCGGGTTGTGCGTCATCTCGTAGTAGCGCATGCGCTTGTACAGCGCATAGCTCGCCGCCGTCTGCGCGATCATGAAGCCGCGCCAGCCATCGAGGAAGGCGAGCCGCGCGAAGTAGTCCTTCACGAACGCAAGCAGGTACACGAACGGCGCCTGCCACATGCGGACGGGCTTGCCCTTCTCCAACCAGTCGCGGCACTTGAGTTCGGCATAGCGCAGAACCTTCAGCTGCTTGTGCACCAGGGTCGGGTTGTTGACGTGGTCGAACGGCGCGTCGAAGGTGGGCGCCCGGCCGGTGAAGCGCAGCGACTCGTGCACCCGCGCATCGCTCCAGCGCGCGCGGTCGCGGTGGTAAAGGCGGGCCAGCTTTTCGCCCACTGCGGGGCGATACCAGCGCATCGGCCGGCCCATGTAGACCGTGCGCCGGCGCAACCAGGCTGCCGGTGCCTCGCCGGCCATCAGCGCGGGCAGGACCCGTTCCATCTCCGCGATCAGTGCGGGCGACAGGAATTCGTCCGCGTCCAGCACGAGGATCCACTCGTGCGCGCACTGGGTGGTGGCGAAATTGCGCTGCGCGCCGAAGCCCAGCCAGTCCTGATGCACCACGCGCGCGCGATGTGCCTGCGCGATCGCCACGGTGTCGTCGTCGCTCCCCGAATCGACCACCAGCTTCTCGGCCGCGAACGGCACGCTGTCCAGGCAGCGCGCGATGCTGTCGGCTTCGTTGTACGTGATGACGGCGAGCGTGAGGGGCAGGGTCGGCATGGCGGCATTCTAGCGGGCAGGCGCTACGGTCGTTTCCGCCGGCCCATCGTCATTGACGAAACATGAATCGGGTTTATGTTGTGCGACCGCCCGGTGGTATCCGGCGGGTGCCCTTCAGTCGCGCCCAGGCATGATGCGGATGCCGGCGCACGTGGGTACGGGTAGCAAGTGGAGTGACGATGAGGCAAGACGGCAAGGACACGGCGGAAGCGAATGGACGCGATACGTGGGTGCCCTCGCCGGCGCAGCACGCCGGATCAACGGATTTTCCGACCGGAGCGAAGCCGGACATGCGCAACCTGCCCTTGGCCTCCAGTCGATGGGAGAGCGTGATCGGCCTGGGCCTCGGTTGGCTGATGATCGGCATGCTGGTGATGCCGGCGGGTGTGTCCTTCAACCCCGGCCGCCTGTATCAGGTCAGTCTCGTCGTGCTGTTGTACCTGCCCGTGTTCTGCCTGGCGGTTCGCCAGCGCAGCGCGCTCTGGCGTGGACTGTGGCATCAGCCGGCGTTCCGCGCCTTCCTGTTGCTGGTGGCCTGGGCCACGCTGTCGATGTGCTGGGCGCAACAGGATCGGCCGGGCGACGAGTTCGGGCGCATCGTCAGCGTGGTGTTGTTCGTGCTCGGTTGCCAGTTGTGGGGCGGCGAGCGGACGGCGCGTATGGAGATGCTGTTGACCGCGGTGGGTTGGGCCATGGCGGTGACCGCGCTGGCCTACAGCATGGTCTTTCTGCGCGCGCCACACCCCGAGGACCTCGACCAGGCGCGCATCGCCGGCGAAGGCGTGATCGCTACCTCGAACTATGCCGCCGCAGCCATGGGCGCGGCCTGCGTGTGGTTGGCGCAATTGCCCGGCCGGGGGCGTGCGTGGCGGGTGGCGAGCATGGGGGCGTTCATGGCGCTACTGCTGTTCGTCGCGCTCACCCAGTCGCGCAGCGTGTGGCTGGCGCTGGCCGCCTGCGCCCTTGCAACGCCACTGTGGCAGCGCAGCCGCGCGGGCGTGCTGGTGGCGGCGCTGGTGGCGGTGGCGGTGCTGGTGCTGAGCGTGGTCGCACTGGCCTGGCCTTTGCCGGTGCTGATGGAGCGCGGGGCTTCCTACCGGCCGCAGATTCTGTTGAAGGCGCTGCACCTGATTGCGGCACATCCCTGGCTGGGGCTGGGCCAGGGCACGGATTTCACCATCGTGGTGGGTGGCCAGCACCTTACCCACAGCCACAACGTGCTGACCCAGGCGGCGATCCTGCTTGGCCTGCCGGGGCTTGCGGTGATGGCGGTGATGTGGGCGCTGGTGGCCTGGAGCGGCTGGCGGCACCGTAGCGAACCGCTGGGTCGCGTGACGCTGGGACTGTGGGTGTATGCCAGCGTGGCGCTGCAGTTCGATATGCCGCAGCTGCTGGACAGTCCGCGTCCGGGCTGGCTGCTGATCTGGTTGCCGTTCGCGCTGGCGCTGGGCCTGGAGGCGCGCACGCGGCGCGCGGCGCCGGCTCGCCTACACTAGGCGGCCGGCGCACGGCGCAGCTCAACCCACGAGGACGCATGAACAAGGTACTGGTCACCGGCGGCTCCGGTTTCCTCGGCTCGCACCTGTGCGACCGCCTGCTGGCCGATGGCCACGACGTGCTGTGCGTGGATAACTTCTTTACCGGCAGCAAGCGCAACGTGGCGCACCTGCTGAACCATCCGTACTTCGAGCTGATGCGCCACGACGTCACCTTCCCGCTGTACGTGGAAGTGGAGCGCATCTTCAACCTGGCCTGCCCGGCCTCGCCGGTGCACTACCAGCACGATCCGGTGCAGACCACCAAGACTTCCGTGCACGGTGCCATCAACATGCTGGGCCTGGCCAAGCGGGTGAAGGCGCGCATCCTGCAGGCCTCCACCAGCGAGGTGTATGGCGACCCGGAAGTGCACCCTCAGCGCGAGGAGTACTGGGGCCGGGTCAACCCGATCGGCTTCCGTTCCTGCTACGACGAAGGCAAGCGCTGCGCCGAGACGCTGTTTTTCGACTACCACCGCCAGCACGACCTGGACATCAAGGTGGTGCGCATCTTCAACACCTACGGTCCGCGCATGCATCCCAACGATGGCCGCGTGGTGAGCAATTTCATCGTGCAGGCGCTCAAGGGCCAGGACATCACCATCTACGGCGATGGCAGCCAGACGCGCAGCTTCTGCTACGTGGACGACCTGATCGAGGCCTTCGTGCGCATGATGGAATCGCCGCGCGGCTTCACCGGCCCGGTGAACATCGGCAACCCCGGCGAGTTCACCATGCTGCAATTGGCCGAGAAGGTGCTGTCGCTGGTAGGCGGCAGGTCGAAGCTGGTGTTCCGCCCGCTGCCCGCCGACGACCCGCGCCAACGCCAGCCCGACATTGCGCTGGCGCAGGAGAAGCTGGGCTGGCAGCCCAGGGTGGGGCTGGAGGACGGCCTGAAGGAAACCATCGCCTACTTCCGCCGGCTGCTGGAGGCCTGAGGTGGACGCGCCCACGTTCTCGGTCGTCGTCACCAGCTACAACTACCGCGACTTCGTGGCCGAGGCGGTGGACGGCGCACTGGCGCAGACGCATGCCCCGCTCGAGGTGATCGTGGTGGACGACGGTTCCACCGACGGCTCGCCCGACTATCTGCGCGGATGCTACGGCAGCGAGCCCCGCGTGAAGCTGCTGTGCGGCGAGAACGGCGGCCAGCTCGCCGCCTTCCAGCGCGGCCTGGCGGCGGCCCGCGGCGAGGTGGTGTGCTTTCTGGACGCCGACGATCGCTGGGGGCCGGACTACCTGCGCCAGCTGGCCGCGCTGTTCGCCGCGCGCCGCGACATCGACTTCGTGTTCTCCGACGTGCGCCTGGTCGGCAACGAGTCGGGCACACAGGGTTATGCGAAGGAAGCGGTGGACCTCGGCTACACCGTGCTGGGCACCTGGGTGCACGCGCGCTGGTACGGTGCGCCCACCTCGGCGCTGGCGCTGCGCCGCGGACTGGCTGCGCGGGTGCTCGACCTGCCGCCCGGGTTTGTGGCGAACTGGCGCATCAGCGCCGACAACTGCCTGGTGTTCGGCGCCAGCCTGCTCGGCGCGAAGAAATACTTCTTGCCGACCGGCAACGTCGACTACCGCATCCACGGCCGCAACGGCTGGTGGCACGAGCAGGCGCGCATGCGCGAGTTCGCCGCCCAGTTCCGCTCGCGTTGCCTGATCAACCACTACGCCGCACTCATGCACCTGGACGCACACGTGCTGGACCTGGCCAAGTCCGAGTTCAAGACCCGCGAGCGCCCGACCTGGGCCGAGGCCCGCCTGTACGCGGGCATCGCCATGCGTGGGCCGTCGCCGTGGCGCAAGCGCGTCGAGCGCGCGCTGGCCATCCTGCGCCGCGGCCTGCGCGGGCGTTGAGGAAGCCATGCGGGTCAGCGCCATCGTCCTCACCTACAACTGGCCAGCCGCGCTCGAGCGCGTGCTGGCCAGCCTGGCGGCGCAGGTGCGGCTTCCCGACGAGGTGATCGTGGCCGACGACGGCTCGGGCGCGGAAACCCGCGCGCTGGTCGAGCGCATGGCGCGCGGTTTCCCGGTGCCGTTGCGCCACCTGTGGCAGGAGGACAAGGGCTTCCGCGCCGCGCGCGCGCGCAATCGGGGCATCGCCGCCTGTCACGGCGACTACGTGATCCTGATCGATGGCGACATGCTGCTGCATCCCCATTTCGTGGCCGATCACCGGATGCTGGCCGAGCCCGGCTTTTTCCTGCAGGGCGGGCGCATCAAGGCCACCCGCGAGGAAACCGCGCGCCTGCTGGCCGGGGCAGCGCCGGTGTTCGCGCCGTGGTCGCGTGCGGATTTCCACGAGTTCGACGGCAGCAAGCGCCTGTATGCGTTCCGCCAGCCGCAACTGGCGCGCTGGAAGGCGCGCTCCAGGAGCGGCGGCCGGGTGATGAGCTGCAACATGAGCTTCTGGCGCGACGATCTGCTGTGCGTCAACGGCTTTGACGAGCGCATGGAAGGCTACGGCGCCGAGGACCGCGAGCTGGTGGCGCGGCTGGAGAACGCCGGCCTGCGCCGCCGTGCGTTGAAGTGGGCGGCGCTGGCGGTGCATCTGTGGCACGACTCGCGTGCCCAGCCCGACGTGAACGACCTGAGCCTGCCGAACAACCGCCTGTTCCACGCCACCCGCACAGAGGGCGTCGTGCGCTGCGAGCATGGCATCGATGGCCATCTTGCGGAGTTTGCGCGGGCGGATCGCCCGGACGGCTAAACGGCGCCGAGCGCCGCCTTCAGACGTGCCCCGAAGGCGGCACGTTCGGTGTCGTACCAGTCGCGCGCGGCAGTACCCAGCGCAGCGGCCTCGGTTTCCGGCATCGCCACGCAGCGCTCGATGGCCCGCTCCATGTCCGCGCCGGCGAAGCCGTACAGCGTGGCCAAGTCCTGCGAGCCCGTCGCCGTCGCCGGTACCAGCACGCCGCGTTCGGCCGTCACCAGCTCGTTCATCGGCTCGGCGTCGAGCGTTACCACCACCGCGCCGCAACTCATCGCCTCGACCAGGTGGTGGCCGTAGCCCTCGGTCTGCGAGGGACACAGGTGGAAACGATGCGCGTTCTGCAACTGCCGGTAGGCGTCGTCGTCGAGGTGTTCGCGGATCAGGTGGACGTTGGCCGGCAGCGTGTCCAGTTCGACGCGCTTGCGCCGCCAGGCGACGGTGAGCGTGGGCCATTCGGGGTGCGCGGCCCACAGTTTCAGCAGCGCCGCAGTGCCCTTGTTGTTGCTGCGGCCCGGGCCGTGGAAGAAGGCCTGGCGGCGCGGCACCGCGGGGTCCCGCCGGTCGGGGCTGGTGAAGCCGATGTAGCGCACCGGCATGCCCAGCGCCGCGAACAGGCGTTCGGCATGGCGGGTCTTGACCCATGCCTCCTCGACGCGAGCCAACGCAGCGCGGTCCCGCGCGCGGAAGTATTCGGGATTGGGCACCAGCACGTTGTGCCGCGCCGCGCGTGCGAATTCCGGCCGTACGCGCTCCAGCATCAGGGTGAAATCGAACGCGGGCGCACGACCGGCCAGGCGTGCGCGGGTCAGCCACTCGGCGACGCGGCCGCGGTGCGGCAGCGCGGTCGTGCGCACCGCGGCGCCGGCCTCTTCCAGTGCAGCGGCGAGCAGGGCCATGTCGCGACTGAGGCCGGCGCCGTTGTCGCGCGCCAGCAGCTGGATGCGAGGAGCGGCCATCAAGGACCGACCGGTGCGGGGGCTTCCGGCGCCGGGACGGCGCCGGCATCGGCATCGTCGTCCGGCAACTCATCCACTGCGGCGCTGGGTACGCAACCGGGCACCACCGCGTCGGCCTTGAACATCCACCAGTCGCGCTGGTTGGCGTGGCCGAGGTAGATCGCCCGGGTGCGGTCCACGCAATCGCCCATGGCCGGCTGCTGCACGAACAGCCAGCGCGTGGCCGGCGCCTGCGCCTGCCACTGCGTGGCGCGGGCGAATTGCAGGTGCCAGGGCACCTTGAAGCCGAAGTCGACGGCGGGGTGGTCCAGCATCAGCAGGTTCTGCTCCTTCCAGGCCACCAGGCCGAGCTCGTCGCCGGGGGCGAGGTGGCTGCGCACGTCCCGCATCAAGCCGGCCGACGAGCTGGAATCATTCAGCTGCGGCACCGCCCAGTAGCCCCAGGCTAGCCACAGTGCGGCCATGCCGCCGCACACGGCCCAGACCGCACGGCGCACGCGCAGCGTGGCGACCAGCACCAGCTGCACCGCGCCCAGCACCACGCACATCCACCACAACGCGGCACCGCCGTTGGCCAGGTCGCGGCGGGCGACGAACTGCGCCACCTTCGGCGAGTGCGAGTGCAGCGCCCACAGGCCCAGCCCGAGCATCGCGGCGCCGAGCACGGCGATGAACAGCAGGCCCATCACGCGCAGCCAGCGCCTGGGCAGCAGTTCGTCCAGGAACGGTGCGGTGGCCAGTGCCAACATCGGCAGCGCGGGCATGACGTACACGTCGCGCTTGCCCGGCGAGGCGCTGAAGAACAGCAGCACCAGCACCACCCAGCAAAGCGGCAGCAGCACGCGGGCGTCGTGTTCGCGCAACCGCTGCCACCAGCGCGGTACGCTGCCGGCGTAGGTCAGGGACAGCGGCAGCCAGCTGAACAGCACGATCGGCAGGTAGTACCACCACGCGTGGATGTGATGCCACGCATTGGCGTAGCGGTGGGCGGTCTGGCGGAACAGGATGTCGTGCACGTAGGCCGGGTAGGCAGGCATGTCGGCGCGTGCGTGCGCCGTCAGCAGCATCGGCGCCAGCCAAAGCGCGATCGCCGCCAGCACCGCCACCAGCCCCAGCACCCAGCGCCACCATGCGCCGCGACCGGGCCGCGCCACGCCGTCCCAGCCGCGCCAGGCGGCCCACGCATAGGGCAGCAACATGAACAGCGCGATGAAGCCCACGCCCTTGGTGATCACGCCCAGGCCGGCGCAGAAGCAGCCCAGCCAGAACATGGGCCAGTTCGCGCTTGCGCCGGTGTCCGCTGGCGCCAGCAGATGCCGCAGCAGGCCCCAGTTCGCCGCGGTGATGAAGAACATCACCAGCGGATCGATTTGCGCGCGCTGGCTCTGGTAGACGAACTGGAACGCCAGCAGCAGTCCGCCCGCCGCGTACAGGCCGGTGCGCCGGTTCCACAGTCGCCGGCCAAGGTCGTAGACCAGCAGCAGCGTGCCCAGCCCGGCCAGCAGCGAGGGCAGCATGAAGGCAAGGCGCCAGCTGCGCACCAGCTCGAAGCTGGCGGCCTGAAGCCACATCAGCATGGGTGGCTTGTCGGCGTAGAGCTCGCTGCCGCGGTGCGGGAACAGCCAGCCGCCGCTTTCCACCATCTGTTTGGCGGCCAGCGTGAAGCGCGGTTCGTCCGACGGCCAGGGATCGCGCAGGCCGATGCCGGCGCCGAGGATCACCAGTGCGATCAGAAGCAACAGCCAGAAACGGCGGCGCTCCTGCGGCGTGGCCGGGGAAAAAGCGGGCATGGCGGGGTTCTCAGCGCGGGGCAGATTTTTCGATGACCGCATAGTACATACCGTCCAGATCCCCATCGCCGGGCAGGATCTGCCAGCCGACCGCGGCGGCCTGGCCCTCCGGCAGGGTGAACGGCAGCGGGCGGGCGTCAGGCCCGGTGGCGAGCAGGGATTGCACGGCCGCCTCGTTCTCCGCGCGCAGCAGCGAGCAGGTTGCGTAGACCAGTTTTCCGCCCGGCTTGAGCAGCGGCCACAGCGCGCCGAGGATGCGCTGCTGCAGCGTGGCGAGCGTCGGGATGTCGCTTTCGCGGCGGTGCAGCCGTACGTCCGGTCGTCGGCGCAGCACGCCGGTGGCCGAGCAGGGTGCATCGATGAGGATGCGATCGTACGGCTCACCGTCCCACCACGCGGCGGGCGTGGCGGCGTCTCCGGCGACGAGGTCCGCATGCAGGCCGAGGCGGTCGAGGTTCTGGCCGATCCGGCGCAGGCGCGCGGGATCGGAGTCCAGCGCGGTAAGCGCCAGATCGGTGCGTTCGAGCAGGTGGCAGGCCTTGCCGCCCGGCGCGGCGCAGGCATCGAGCACGCGTTGGCCCGGTCGGGCGTCGAGCAGGTCGGCGGCGACCTGGGCGGCGCCGTCCTGCACCGCGAACAGGCCCTCGGCAAAGCCGGCGAGGCGGGTGACATCGCCACTGTGCGGCAGCACGATGGCGTCGGTGAGCCAAGGGTGGGCTTTGGCCGTCTGGCCGTCCGCGTGCAGGCGTTCGAGCAGCGCCTCGCGCGTGGTGCGGCGGCGGTTGGCGCGCAGCATGAGCGGCGGCTCGAGGTTGTCGGCGGCAAGCACCGCGTCGGACGACTCCGGCCAGTCGCGGGCGATGGCGTTAGCCAGCCAGACCGGGTGCGCGTGGCGGGTCGGCGGCGCGGCGTCGAGTGCAGCCAGCAGGCCGATGCGTTCGCGCTGCCAGCGGCGCAGCACGGCGTTGACCAGCCCGGCCAGGCGCGGGCGCTTGAGCGCACGGGTGGCCTCGACGGTGGCGGCGACCGCGGCGTAGTCCTGCAGTCCGAGGACCTCAAGCTGTACCAGCCCCAGTACCAGCAGCGCGTGGATCTGTGGCTCCTTGCGGCGCAGCGGCTGCTCGAGCAGGCGGTCGAGCGCCGGGTCGAAACGCAACCACCAGCGCGCGCCCTCGCTGAGCAGGGCCATCAGCAGGGCGCGGTCGCGCGGGTCGGGCAGCTTGGGCGCGTGGCGTTCCATCGCCTCGCGCAGCGAGGTGCCTCGCAGTGCGATCTCGGCGAGTGCGGTGGCGGCCAGGGCGCGGGTATCGGCCATCACCGATACCTGCTCCCTCTCCCCGCCGGAGAGAGGGCTGGGGTGAGGGGCCGGGGCTTGCCCGAAACTCCGCCGGAACGACAGCCTTTTATCAGCCACACCTTGCCCATCTTTCCCCGCAAGCCTTGGCCCTTCACCCCAACCCTCTCTCCCATCTTTGATAAAGGCCGGGGGAGAGGGAGCGAGTACGCGTTCACTTCGTGGCTCCGCGCAGTTCCGGGCGGGCGTTGAGGTAGTCGGCGGCGCTGATGCGCTTGCCGCCTGGGCGCTGCACCGCGGTCACCCGCAAAACGCCTTCGCCGCAGGCCAGTTCGATGCCGTCGCGGCCGGCCGCCATCACGGTGCCGGGCGTGGCGCCGTGCTGGCGATCGACGGCACGCGCACTCCATATCCGCAGGTTTTCACCGGCGATCACCCCCTCCGCCACCGGCCACGGATCGAACGCACGCACGGTGCGCTCCAGCTCGATCGCCGGTCGCGCGAAATCCAGCTTCGCCTCGGCCTTGTCGAGCTTGTGCGCGTAGGTCACGCCCTCGTCCGGCTGCGGCGTGGCGACCAACGCCTCGCCGGCAAGCGTGCGGCGCAGGCCGTCGGCGAGCACCTCGGCACCCAGCATCGACAGGCGGTCGTGCAGCGTGCCGCCGGTGTCATCCGGAGCGATCGGCGTGCGCTTTTCCAGCAGCACCGGGCCGGTGTCCAGCCCGGCTTCCATGCGCATCAGGTCCACGCCGCTCTCGGCATCGCCGGCGAGGATCGCGCGCTGGATCGGTGCCGCACCGCGCCAGCGCGGCAGCCGGCTGGCATGCACGTTCCAGCAACCCAGCCGTGGGATGGCCAGCACCTTGCGCGGCAGAATCAGCCCATAGGCGACCACCACCATCAGGTCCGGCGCGTAGCCGGCCAGCGTGGCCTGGGCTTCGGGCGACTTCAGCGTTTCGGGTTGCTCGACCGGCAGGCCGGCAGCCAGTGCCGCCTGCTTCACCGGGCTGGGCGCGAGCTTGCGACCGCGACCGGCGGGGCGATCAGGCTGGGTATAGACGGCCACCACCTGCGCGCCGCTGGCGCGGCAGGCTTCCAGGCAGGGAACGGAAAACTCCGGCGTGCCGGCGAAGACGATCCTCAAGCGCTCGCCGCCTGCTTGCGCTGCTTTTCCATGCGCTTGAGCAGCATGTTGCGCTTGAGCGGCGACAGGTAATCGACGAATACCTTGCCGGCCAGGTGGTCCAGCTCGTGCTGGATGCACACCGCCAGCGGGCCTTCGGCCTCCACCGTGAATGCCTTGCCATCCACATCCTGCGCCTTGACCGTGACCTTCAGCGCCCGGGTGACGTCGGCATAGATGCCGGGGAAGGACAGGCAGCCCTCCTGGTACACCTGGGTGCCTTCTTTGCCGACGATCTCGGCGTTGATCAGCGCCAGCGGCTGGTTGCGCTCCTCGCTCATGTCGGCCACCAGCACGCGCTTGTGCACGTTGACCTGGGTCGCGGCCAGGCCCACGCCGTTGGCGTCGTACATGGTCTGGAACATGTCGGCGACGAACTGCTTCAGCTCGGCGTCGAACGCGGTCACCGGCGCGGCCTGGGTACGCAGGCGGGGATCGGGGAATTCAAGGATGGTCAGCACGGACATGATTCGTTACCTCGGGGCGCCGTCGAAGATGCGGGCGAATCGTCGTAACGAAAGCCCCGGCGCAAACTAGAATGGGCCTCATTGTACGGCGGCAAGCTCCCGTGCGGCAGGCGATTTTGCCAACTGCTCCCGGTTGCGGGTCTTCACCATTCGGTTACACTCGCCCGAGCCTCGGGGTAGGGGAATCTGAGCACATGATCAAGAAGTCCATCGGGCTGCTGGCCGGCATGCTGGTCACCGTGGCCGTGTACGCCGCCGGAGCGCAGTTGCGCGCCGATCATCCCGATACCTACACCGTGCGCCGCGGCGACACGCTGTGGGACATCTCGGCCAAGTTCCTGTCCAAGCCGTGGCTGTGGCCGGAGATCTGGCAGGCCAATCCGCAGGTGCGCAACCCGCACCTGATCTACCCGGGCGACGTGCTCAACCTGTCCTTCATCAACGGGCCGCGGGTCAAGCTCGAACCGAGCGTGCACCGCGAGGCGGACGCCATTCCGGCGATCCCGCTCGACCAGTTGCGCCTGTTCCTCAAGGACATGCGCGTGATGGATGCGGACGAGGTCAAGTCCTCGCCCTACATCGTGGGCTTCGAGGAAGCGCGCCTGCGTGGCGCGGTTGGCCAGAACCTGTACGTGCGCGGCCTGAAGGCCGAGCCGGGCCAGCGCTTTGCGATCGTGCGTCCGACCCACGCCTTCCGCAGCTATGCCGCCGGCGATGGCGACAACACCGAAGAAGAGGTGCTCGGCCATACCCTCGACAACGACGTGTCCATGATGAACACGCCGTGGGAAGAGGACTTCCGCGACGACGGCCACTATGGCGAGGGCGACCCGCTGGGCGTGGAAGTCAGCGTGATCGGCACGGCCGAAGTGCTGCGCGGGGGCGATCCGTCCACCCTGCTGCTGCTCGATTCCACCCAGGAAATCCGCAGCGGCGACCGCGTGCTGCCGCTGGATGGTCCGGCCTACGATCCCTACTACTACCCGCACGCCCCGCGTTCGGTCCCGGCCAACGCCCGCGTGATCGCCTTCGCCGATGCCATGGACGCGGCCGGCCCGCGCCAGGTGGTGGCGTTGTCGATCGGTGCGAAGGACGGGGTGGACAACGGCCAGACCTTTGCCCTCTTCCAGCCCGGAGAGTCCATCCATGACGACGTCGCCAGCAGCAGCTGGAGCCGTGGCAGCGGCGAGCGCGTGACCTTGCCGGACGAGTTCGTCGGCCATGTGATGGTCTTCCGCACTTTCGATCGCGTGAGCTACGGCCTGGTGATGGACGGCCTGCGCCCGGTGCATCGCGGCGACCGCCTGGTGATGCCGGAGTAACCCCGCTTCGGGGTTATCCCACACGACGGCGCGGCCTTGGCCGCGCCGTTTTTCGTTGGGGCCGACCTAAACTGGCCGGATGAGTGACACGGATGCACTTCGCGCCTGGCTGATCTTGCTGCGCACCCCGGGCCTGGGGCTGGCCTCGCTGCGCGAGCGGCTGGCCGCAGCCGGCGACATCGAGGAGGTGCTGGCCGAGCTGCAGCACACGCCGACGGGCCTTGGCGCATCCGCCGGTGCCTGGCTCAAGCGCCCGGACGAGGCGCGGCTGGCGGCGGACCTGGCCTGGCTCGACAACCCCGGCCGTCGCCTGCTGTGCTGCACCGATGCCGACTTCCCGCCGCTGCTGGGCCACATCCCGCAGCCACCGGTGGCGCTGTTCGTCGACGGCGACACGGCGTTGCTGCTGCATCCGCAGGTGGCCATCGTCGGTGCGCGCGGCGCCACCGCCGGCGGCCTGGCGCACGCGCGCCACTTTGCCTCGGCGCTGGCGCAGGCCGGTTTCGTGATCACCAGCGGCATGGCCGACGGCGTCGACGGCGCTGCACACGCCGCTGCGCTGGCCGCCAAGGCGCCGACCATCGCGGTGGTCGGTACCGGTCCCGATCGCGTCTATCCGCGTAAACACCACGCGCTGGCGCAGGCCATCGCCGCCCGTGGTGCGGTGGTCAGCGAGTTCCCGCCGGGCACCGCGCCGCGGGCAGACCACTTCCCGCGCCGCAACCGCCTGATCGCCGGGTTGTCGCTGGGTACGCTGGTGATCGAGGCGGGGTTGAAGTCCGGTTCGCTGATCACCGCGCGACTGGCCGGCGAACAGGGGCGCGAGGTTTTCGCCCTGCCGGGCTCGGTGCAGAACCCGCTGGCAAGGGGCTGCCACCGGCTGATCCGCGAGGGCGTGCGGTTGATCGAGGAGCCGGGCGAACTCATCGAGGCACTGGTGCCGGCGGCGCGCGCGCTGGGTGTGGAGCTTGCCGCCCGGCTGGCGGAGCGCCCGGTGTCCGGAGCACCGGCCTCCGGAACACCGGCCTCCGGAACACCGGCGCCCGACACGCCAACCGCGTCGCCCGCCCGTCCGGAACACCATCGCCTGCGCCAGGCCATGGGCCACGATCCGGCCACGCTCGACGAGCTGGCGGGCCGCACCGGGCTGGCCCCGGCGGCGTTGTCCTCCATGTTGCTGATGCTCGAGCTCGAAGGGCAGGTGGAAAGCCTGCC
This sequence comes from Frateuria sp. GZRR35, assembly GCF_051900415.1. Classification (NCBI taxonomy): domain Bacteria; kingdom Pseudomonadati; phylum Pseudomonadota; class Gammaproteobacteria; order Lysobacterales; family Rhodanobacteraceae; genus Frateuria; species Frateuria sp. GZRR35. The sequence continues at coordinate 177,254 of NZ_JBHZGL010000005.1, read as the reverse complement.
GGGCAATCGTTACCACTGCGTGGCCTGACCGGCAGGCGCGCCCTGCGCCGCCGGCCGAGCCCCGCGAAAACCGCGCCGCATCGCGGTTTCACGCGATCCGGCTTGACAGTTCCGGCGAGCGCATGGCTCAACTAATAAAGAGTGTGCCCGCCAGACCGGCGGCACGGACGTCCCCGGAACCCCCCGCCCCATGGCCAAAAACCTCCTCATCGTCGAGTCGCCCGCCAAGGCCAAGACGATCAACAAATACCTCGGCAACGACTTCCAGGTCCTGGCCTCCTACGGCCACGTGCGCGACCTGAAGCCCAAGGAGGGCGCGGTCGACCCGGACAACGGCTTCGCCATGAAGTACGAGGTCATCGAGCGCAACGAGAAACACGTCGACGCGATCGCCAAGGCGGCCAAGGCGGCCGACGACATCTACCTCGCGACCGACTTGGATCGCGAAGGCGAAGCGATCTCCTGGCATATCAGCGAGATCCTCAAGGAGCGCGGCCTGACCGAAGGCAAGCGCATGCACCGGGTGGTGTTCTCCGAGATCACGCCCAAGGCGATCAAGGCGGCGGTTGCCGCGCCGCGCGACCTTTCCTACGACATGGTCGACGCGCAGCAGGCGCGCCGCGCGCTGGATTACCTGGTCGGCTTCAACCTCTCGCCGGTGCTGTGGCGCAAGGTGCAGCGCGGCCTCTCCGCCGGCCGCGTGCAGAGCCCGGCGCTGCGCATGATCGTCGAGCGCGAGGAAGAGATCGAAGCCTTCGTCGCCCGCGAGTACTGGACCGTCGAGGCGAAGCTCAAACATGCCGACGGCGACTTCGGCGCGCGCCTGACCCGGCTCAACGGCAAGAAATTCGAACAATTCGACCTCACCAACGAGGCCGACGCGATGGCCGCGCGCGGTGTGCTGAAGGACGCCGCGCAGGGCCGGATGACCGTCAGCGAGGTCACCTCGAAGGAACGCAAGCGCCGGCCGGCGCCGCCGTTCACCACCTCGACCCTGCAGCAGGAAGCCGCGCGCAAGCTCGGCTTCTCCACCAGCCGCACGATGAAGGTCGCCCAGGGCCTGTACGAGGGCGTCGGCCTGGGCAGCGAGGGCAACGTCGGCCTGATCACCTACATGCGTACCGACTCGACCGCACTCTCCAACGAGGCGACCGACGAGCTGCGCGCGCTGATCGCCCGCGACTTCGGCCGTGGCGCGCTGCCCGACGGCGTGCAGGTCTACCGCACCAAGTCCAAGAACGCGCAGGAAGCGCACGAGGCGATCCGCCCGACCTCCGCCATGCGCACGCCGCGCCAGGTCGCCGCCTTCTTGAACGAGGAGCAGCGCAAGCTGTACGAGCTGATCTGGAAGCGCACCGTCGCCTGCCAGATGATCCACGCCACCCTCAACACCGTGTCGGTCGACTTCGACCTGCCCAACGCCGCGGGCGGTCCCGCCGCGTTCCGCGCCACCGGCACCACCGTGGTCGATCCGGGCTTCCTGGCCGTGTACGAGGAAGGCCGCGACCAGAAGAGCGCCGAGGACGACGAGGAAGGCCGCCGCCTGCCGCGCATGGAGAAGGGCGAGCAGGTCGCGCTTTCGGACATCCTGGCCGATCAGCATTTCACCGAGCCGCCGCCGCGCTATTCCGAAGCGAGCCTGGTCAAGGCGCTGGAGGAGTACGGCATCGGCCGTCCGTCCACCTACGCCAGCATCATCCAGGTGCTGCAGAACCGCGAGTACGTGTTCCTGGACAGCCGCCGCTTCAAGCCGACCGACGTCGGCCGCGCGGTGGGCAAGTTCCTCACCCAGCACTTCAACCAGTACGTCGACTACGACTTCACCGCGAAGCTCGAGGACGAGCTGGACGCGGTCAGCCGCGGCGAGGAAGCCTGGGTGCCGCTGATGGAGCGCTTCTGGCAGCCGTTCAAGACCCAGGTCGAGGAGAAGACCGAGTCGGTCGACCGCAGCGAGGCGACCGGCGCGCGCGAGCTGGGCATCGATCCGAAGAGCGGCAAGCCGGTGTCCGTGCGGCTGGGGCGCTATGGGCCGTATGCGCAGATCGGCGACAAGGACACCGACGAGAAGTTGCAGTTCGCCAGCCTGCGCCCCGGCCAGAGCATGCACACCATCACGCTCGAGGAGGCGATGGAGCTGTTCAAGCTCCCGCGCCAGCTCGGCCAGTCCGAGGCCGGTGAGGACGTGAGCGTGGGCATCGGCCGCTTCGGCCCGTTCGTCAAGCAGGGCAGCACCTACGCCTCGCTCAAGGCCGAGGACGATCCGTACACGATCGAGCTGCCGCGCGCGCTGCAAATCGTGCGCGAGAAGCTGGAGATGCTCGCCAACCGCGTGATCACCGACTTCGGCAACGGTGTGCAGGTACTCAACGGACGCTACGGGGCGTACATCACCGACGGCGAGAAGAACGCGCGCATCCCCAAGGACACCGAGCCGAAGGACCTGACCGAAGCGCAGTGCCTGGAGCTGCTGGCCGCCGCGCCGGTCAAGAAGGGCCGCTTCGCGCGCAAGGGCGCCACCAAGCAGGCAGCGGCAAAGAAGGCGCCCGCGGCAAAGAAGGCGGCACCGAAGAAAGCCGCAGCCAAGAAGGCGCCGGCGAAGAAGACCGCGGCCAAGAAAACGGCGGCCAAAAAAACCGCTTCCAAGAAGACCGCGAGCAAGAAGGCGGCCGCGAAGAAGACCGCTGGCGCCTGATCGTGACCGAACGTTTCTCCCTCTCCGACTGCGACGCTGCCGTTGCGCTGATGCGGCGCGGTGGCGTACTGGCCTATCCGACCGAAGCGGTCTACGGCCTGGGTTGCGACCCGCGTGACCAGGACGCTTTCGAGCGCCTGTTCGCGCTCAAGCAACGCCCGCCCACCCAGGGCGTGTTGCTGATCGCCGCCGACTTCGCCCAGGTCGAGCGCTACATCGACCTGGCCCGCGTGCCGGCCGAGGTGCTGGTGCAGGTCAAGGCGAGCTGGCCGGGCCCGAACACCTGGATCTTCCCGCGCACCGCGGAAGTACCGGATTGGGTCGCCGGTGCGCATGCGGGCATCGCGTTGCGCGTCACCGCCCACGAACCGGCTGCCGCGCTGTGTCGCGCCTGGGGCGGCGCGCTGGTGTCGACCAGCGCCAATCCGCACGGTTCGCCACCGGCGCGCAGCGCACAGCAGGCGCTGGAATACTTTGGCGACGCCCTGGACGGCGTGCTCGATGCCCCGCTCGGCGGCCAGGAGCGCCCGACCGTGATCCGCGATGCCCTCACCGGCGCTATCATCCGCGCCTGAGCGTCCAGGGGGCGCCGCGGGCCCGTTGGACGGCCCACGGCCGGACAGCAGCACACACGCGCTTCACGCCGGCTTGCAACGGCCGGTCGCCATGCTGTGTGCGTCTGGCGCATGGCGAACTGGGAGATAGCGGCTTGGCCATCGTTTACGACACGTTCCAGCGCGAGGCGCCGCAGCGCCTGGCGCTGCTGCACGCGGACACGCCGGAGCGCGTGCTGGCCTGGCGCGATGGCGCGCCGGTCAGCGCCGCCCGGTTCCTGGGCCACGTGCGCCAGGTGGCGGCCACGCTGCCCGGTGCCGGTGCGGCGGTGAACCTGTGCGAAGACCGCTACGCCTTCCTGGTCGCCTTCTGCGCCATCGTGCTGCGCGGCCAGACCAACCTGCTGCCTTCCTCGCGCGCGCCGCAGGCGGTCGACGAGGTAATGGCCGCACACCCGGGTTGCTATGCGCTGGGCGAGCAGGCGCTCGATCCGGCTCCCACCGGCTACCACCGCATGCCGGCGTTGACTGCCGAGGCGCTGGACGAGGAGGTCGAGAGCTGGCCGCAGATCCCGGCAGACCAGGTCGTGGCGATCGGCTACACCTCCGGTTCCACGGGCGTGCCCAGCGCCAACCTGAAGACCTGGCGCAGCTTCCACGCGAGCAATGCGGGCAACCTTTCGATGTTGCGCACGGCCGTGGGCGAGCGCTTCGCCGTGGTCGCCACGGTGCCGCCCCAGCACATGTACGGCATGGAGATGAGCGTGCTGCTGCCGCTCCTGGGTGGCATCGGCGTACATGCAGGACGGCCGTTTTTCCCGGCCGACGTCGCCTCGGCGCTGGCCGAGGTGCCGGAGCCGCGCGTGCTGGTGACCACCCCGGTGCACCTGCGCGCGCTGGTCGAATCGGGCATCACGCTGCCGCCGCTGGCCGCCATGGTGTCGGCCACCGCGCCGATGCCGACCGAGCTGGCGCAGGCGGCGGAAGCGCGCTTCGGTGCGCCGCTGCTGGAAGTGTTCGGCTCGACTGAAACCTGCGTGTTCGCCAGTCGCCGCACCACGTCCGAGGAGGACTGGACGCTGTATCCGGACGTCCATCTCCACCCGCAACCGGATGGCACCCAGGTCGACGCGCCGCAACTGGACGCGCCACGGCTGCTGGCCGACATCGTCAGCCTGTCCACCGACGGCCGTGTCTTCCGCCTGCGCGGGCGCCAGGCCGACATGCTGGAGATCGCCGGCAAGCGTGCCTCGCTGGGCGACCTCACCCGTCGCCTGCTGGCCATCCCCGGCGTCGAGGACGGCGTGGTGTTCCAGCTCGATGGTGGCGACGCGCTCGGCGTGCACCGCATCGCCGCGCTGGCGGTAGCGCCGGGGCTGGACGAACACACCATCCTCGACGCGCTGCGCCGGGCGATCGATCCGGTGTTCCTGCCGCGACCGCTGCTGAGAGTCGCCGCATTGCCGCGCAACGAGACCGGCAAGCTGCCGCGCGCCGCGCTCCTGGCGCTGCTCGAGCGCCATCACGCCTGATTCCGCTCCCCTTGCAGGAGCCCGCTCGCGGGCGATGCTCGCCCCGCCCGGTGTGAGGCAAGGCATCGCCGCGCAAGCGGGCTCCTACAGGACGGCGCCCGGCCGCTACAATGCGCGCCTGCGCCGCGGGGCGCGCGACTTGGCTTCGGAGAGCGCATGAAGGTTCTGGTGATCGGCAGCGGCGGGCGCGAGCACGCACTGGCGTGGAAGCTCAAGCAGTCGCCGCGGGTCAGCGAGGTGATCGTCGCGCCCGGCAACGCGGGTACCGCGCGCGAGCGCGGCGTGCGCAACGCCGAGGTGGCGATGAACGACCTCGACGGGCTGCTCAAGCTGGCCAAGGCCGAGAAAGTCGAGCTCACCGTGGTCGGTCCCGAAGTGCCGCTGGTCGCCGGCGTGGTCGACCGCTTCCGCGCCGCCGGGCTGCGCATCTTCGGGCCGCGTGCGATCGCCGCGCAGCTGGAAGGCTCCAAGGCCTTCGCCAAGGATTTCCTGCTCCGCCACAACATTCCGACCGCGCGCTACGCGGTGTTCAACGAGCTCAACGCCGCGCTCGCCTACGTGCGCGAACAGGCCCATCAGAGCAGCGGCGCGCCGATCGTGATCAAGGCCGACGGCCTGGCCGCCGGCAAGGGCGTGGTGGTGGCGCTGACCCTGGCCGATGCCGAGCAGGCGCTGCACGACATGCTGGGAGGCCACATGTTCGGCAACGCCTCGGCGCGCGTGGTGATCGAGGAGTTCCTCGAGGGCGAGGAAGCCAGCTACATCGTGATGAGCGACGGCAGCCACGCGCTGCCGATGGCTTCCAGCCAGGACCATAAGCGTCGCGACGAGGGCGACCTGGGACCCAACACCGGCGGCATGGGCGCCTACTCGCCGGCGCCGGTGGTCACGCCGGCGGTCGAGCAGCGCATCCTCAAGGAAGTGATCGAGCCGACCTTGCGCGGCATGGCTGCCGAGGGCGCGCCGTTCATCGGCTTCCTCTACGCCGGGCTGATGATCGACAAGGCCGGCACGCCGAAGGTCATTGAGTTCAACGTGCGCTTCGGCGACCCGGAAACGCAGCCGATCATGCTGCGCCTGAAGTCCGACCTGGTCGAGTTGATTGAAGCGGCGCTGGACGGCGAGCTGCACCACACCCGCGCGCAATGGGACAGCCGCCCCTCCATCGGCGTGGTGGTCGCTGCCGAGGGCTATCCCGGCCGCGTGCGCAGCGGCGATCCGATCGGTGGCCTCGATGCCGCGTTCGATCCGACGGTAAAGGTGTTCCATGCCGGTACGAAGCTCGACGAGCAGGGCCGCGCAGCGACCGCCGGCGGACGCGTGCTGACCGTCTGCGCGTTGGGTAGCGACCTGGCCGTGGCGCGGGAACACGCCTACGAGGCGGTTTCCAAGATCCATTTCAACGGTGCGTTCTGTCGCCGCGATATCGCGCACCGGGCGCTGCGGCGCGCGGGCTGAACGGTGGGTCGCCGAGCGCCACACCGCGCGTGGCGTATATATAGCCGCACGCTCGTCGCTTACCCCAGGCTCCGTCTGGAAACGGCGAGCCAAGCGTCATGGCGGCAAAGGGAATGACCGATCAAGTGCTCGACCATCGGCGATCGATCCTGCGCGTCGGCATCGCGTTGTTGGGTGTCTCGGTCCTCCTCATGTGGCTGCCGGCGTTGCGCACGCCCTTCTGGGGAGACGATTACCTCTACATCTACGGCGCCCATGCGACGAACGCCTCGTCGGCGCCTTGGTGGTCGGACTTCGTGCCGAGGGTGCTCCCCAGGTTCTGGCGGCCGCTCTCCCAGGAAGGCTACTGGCGCCTGATCGACGGGGTGCTGCACGACAGCCCGTTGGCCACCCACGCGGTGAGCCTGGCCCTGCACCTGCTGGCGAGCGCGGGTGTCTTCCTTCTGGCGCTTGCCATCGGTCGTGCCTGCAAGTGGAGCGCGCCCCGGCTGACCGCGGCACTGGCGGGGGTCATCTACGCCGGGCTGGGCATGCACATGCTTCCGGTGCACTGGGCGGCGGCGGTCAACAACTCGTTGCTGACGTTGTTCACCACGTTGTGCCTGGCCGCCTGGGTCGAGGCAGCCAGCGCGGAAGGCTTGCGCCGCGCCCTGTGGCTGGCAAGCATGCCGCTGTCGCTGGCGCTTGCGTTGTTGAGCAAGGAATCGGCCGCGATGACGGTGGCCCTGATGGTGGTCGTGCGGCTGTTCACCGGGCAGCTGCGCGTGCGCGCCGGCGAGGTCGTTGCGATCCTCGCTTGCGCAAGCGTCACCGCGATCTGGCTGGTGCTGCGCGCGCACTTCGCGGCACAGGTCGATGCGGCCTACGAACTGACGTTCGGTCGCAACGTGGTTCGCAACATGGTTGCGTTCGCCGGCTGGATGGCCGGTGTTCCGCGCGAGGCCGTGCGCATGGCCGTCGGCGGCGACCGCTGGCGCGCCCTGGCGTGGATGGCGCTGACGGCACTGCCCTTGCTGGCCGCTTCGGCGATCGCCTGCTGGCAAGGTCGTTCGTTGCTGCGTGCGCGCCAGTGGCTTGCCATCGTGCTCTTTGCCGGTATCGCCTACGGTCCGTATTTCCTGCTCGCGTGGAACAGCTACCCGTATTACGCGGCGATCGCCGCGATCTTGCCCGCGATCGTGCTGGCGCACTGTTCGGCGGCCAGTCCGCGGGTGGCGATCATTCTTGGGTTGCTGGCGCTCTCCTCATGGTCGGCGGTCGAGGGGACGCGCCAGCTGGATCACCCGGGCCTGATCGGGCGTGCCCATTGGGGTGAGCGCCTGCTGGAGGATTTGGCGCGTCGAAACGTCCAACCGCCGTTGTGGGTTGCCGTCCGCGATGACCACCGCTTTTACGCGGTCGGGCAGTACGGCCTGGCGTGGCGCCTGCAGCTTCCGGTGGACAGCATCCACCTGGCCGGACAATGCCCGGCCACCGCCCGCCAGTGCCTGAGGATCGATGACGATGGCGCGTGGCACCTGGAGGGTTCCGCTCATCCCTCGGTGCCGATGCCGGGTGGGGCGCACCAGGAGTCTGGCGACAGGAAACTTTCGAGGCCGCTTTGAAGCCCTGAACGTTTCTGCCGCCCAGGCTTCTAGATCGCTGCCTTGTCCGTGGGTGATCGTCCGACCACCGTCGCGGTGCCAGGGCGCACCACCATGTAGAGCATCAGCAGCATGCCCAGCAGCACGCCGACCGAACCGATGCCCAGCAGCGGTTCCAGCGTCTCCTCGCCGGCCTTGCCGCCATAGAGCAGGAACAGGCCGGTCAGCAGCAGGATGGCCGCCAACTGGTGCAGCACGAACTGGGTCAGGGCCAGCGCGCGGCGCGGCGCATCCAGCCACAGCCGGTGGATGAGCCCGTAGACCAGCGAGAGCACGAAGCCGACCAGCAGCACGTGCGCGTGTGTCACCAACTGCCCATGGTTGTGCGAGGCGGCCATGTAGATGCCCAGCGCCATGCCGATGGCGGCATAGCACAACGCCCAGACCAGATATCTCCGGCTCATGTCCATCGCTTTTCCCCCGCTCGAAACGCAGGCACCAGGTCGGCGGGCGCCGTGTGCGCCGCGGAAGGCCTCACTGGCACGGGATACGGCCAGGCCACCCCCCGGTGGCAACCTCCGCGCGCCGAAGGTATGCCCATCGCGGCCTCCCCGCAACGAGGCGGTGGCCAAAGGCGGCTTTCACGCTAGGCTAGCGCCAGCTCTCAGCCCAGGACCCGCATGAGCCAATTCGCCTTGCTCGGCCAGCGCCGCTTCGCCCCGTTCTTCTGGACCCAGGCGCTGGGCGCGTTCAACGACAACGCCTTCCGCAACGCGTTGGTGATGCTGGTGGCGTTCCAGATGGGGCTGGACGACAAGAGCGTGTCGCTCTACACCAACCTGGCGCCGGCGCTGTTCATCCTGCCGTTCTTCCTGTTCTCGGCCACCGCCGGGCAGTTGGCGGAGAAATACGAGAAGACGCGCATCATCCGCGCGGTGAAGTTGTTCGAGATCGGTGCGATGGCGCTGGCGGCGATCGGCTTCCACACGCACGACACCACGCTGTTGCTGGTGGTGCTGTTCCTGATGGGGCTGCACTCGACCACCTTCGGGCCGATCAAGTACGCGATCCTGCCGCAGGCGCTCAAGCCCGGCGAACTGGTCGGCGGCAACGGGCTGGTGGAGATGGGGACGCAGCTGGCGATGCTGGTCGGCATGATCGCCGGCAATTCGCTGATGCTGGTCGCCGGTATCGGGCCGTGGCTCGCCTCGGCCGCGACGATCGCGGTGGCGGTGGCCGGTTATCTGGCCAGCCGGCGCATCCCGGCGGCGCCCGCGACCGCGCCGGATCTGAAATTCAACTGGAACCCGCTGAGCGAGACCGCGCGCGTTCTCGGGATCGTGCGGCGCGACCGTGCGGTGTTCAATGCGGTGCTGGGCATCTCCTGGTTCTGGTTCTTCGGCACGGTACTGATCGCGCAGTTGCCCAACTACACGCGCGAGACGCTCGGCGGCGACGGTTCGGTCAACACGCTGGTGTTGACCCTGTTCTCGATCGGCACCGGCGTGGGCGCGTTGCTGTGCGAGCGGATGTCGGGCAGGCGCGTGGAGATTGGCCTGGTGCCGCTGGGCGCGTTTGGCCTGACCGTGTTCGGCGTGGATCTCTACTTCGCGCGGCACGGCGCGGCGCTGGCGCAGGGGCTGGATTGGCTGGCCTTTCTGCAGGCTGCCGGCAGCTGGCGCGTGGCGCTGGATCTGACCTTGATCGGCGTGTTCGCCGGCTTCTATGTGGTGCCGCTGTTCGCGTTCGTGCAGGCACGCGCGCCGCGCGAGCAGCTCTCGCGCGTGATCGCCGGCAACAACATCGTCAACGCGCTGCTGATCGTGCTGGCGGCCGGTTTCGGGCTGGGCATGGGCGCGCTGGGTTTCGATGCGGTGGAGACCTTCCTTGGCGCGGCGCTGCTCAACGTAGCGGTGGCGGCGTACATCTTCACGCTGGTGCCCGAGTTCCCGATGCGTTTCATCACCTGGGTGCTGGTCAACACGCTCTACCGCGTGCGCGTGGAAGGCATGCGCCACGTGCCGGAGGAGGGGCCGGCGCTGCTGGTGTGCAACCACGTAAGCTTCATGGACCCGCTGCTGCTGATGGCGAACCTGCGCCGCCCCGCGCGCTTCGTCATGTACTACCGGATCTTCAACATCCCGCTGCTGCGCTTCGTCTTCCGCACGGCCAGGGCGATTCCGATCGCCGGCCAGAAGGAGGACCCGGCGGTGCTGGCGGCGGCCTACGAGGCGATCGACCAGGCGCTCGCCGCCGGTGAAGTGGTGTGCATCTTCCCCGAGGGCGGGCTCACCCGCGACGGTGAGATCGGACCCTTCCGGCCGGGTGTGTTGCGCATCCTCGAATGGCGGCAGGTGCCGGTGGTGCCGATGGCGCTGCGTGGTTTGTGGGGCAGCGTGTGGAGCCGGCGCGACACGCGCCTGGGACGGGCGCGCCTGCCGCGGCGTTTCCGCGCGCGGGTGGAGCTGGTGGTGGATGCACCGGTGATGCCGGAACAGCTGCGGCTGGACGCGCTCGAAGCGCGCGTGCGCGAGTTGCGTGGCACGCTGGCCTGAGGCCCTCTCTATGCAGGAGCCCGCAAGCGTGCTCCTGCATGGGTCATGTGAGCCAGCCGCCCAGCACGATCAACGCGACCACGCTCAGCCACGCCAGCAGGGCCCGCAGGAACGCGCCGCGCATGCGCACTAGTTCCAGCAGCGGGTCGGTACGCTCCTCGGCATAGCCATCGCCCGCCTCGATCTCCACCTCGATGTCGGCGCAGGCTGCGGCCGCCAGGAAATCGGGGCCCTCGGTGTACCAGCTGGTCGGCGCCGCGTGCAGGCGCCAGCGACGCCAGGCGGACATGACCGCATCCCAATGACCCACCAGCGCCAGGGTGAACACGAGCAGTTGCGCAGGCAGCCAGTCCAGCGCGTTGGCGACGTAGCGCGCGTGGCGGCGGCTGGCGGCATCGAGTGCCAGTGTGTCGTCACGGCCCAGCGTCTGGGCCAGCCGATAGAGCAGGGCACCGGCCGGCCCCAGCACGAAGAACCAGAACAGCACCCCGAAACGTCGCCGCAACGCGGCAAGCGCCACCGCCTCGCCCAGCGCATGCGCACTCCAGGCGACCTGCGCACCCGGTTCGGCCAGGCGCTGTGCGACGGCCTGGCGGGCGACCGGATCGGGTGCGTGCAGGATCGCCTCCAGGTCCGCCTCGAAGGCGTGCGGTCCGAGTCCGTAAAGCAATACCATCACGGCGAACGCCAACTGCAGGAAGCCGCCCAGCGGCACGCGGCCGAGCAGTTCGGCCACCAGCAGGCAGAGCACCGTCGGCACCACCAGCGTCAGCAGTACGCGCCCCCGTCCGGCGGTGTCGTCCAGCTGCTTGACCCAGCCACGGAACACGCCATCGCCGCGCCACTGCGCAAGCTGCGGCAGCAGATGCAGAAGGCCGAGGGCGAGGAGGGCGGCAAGCAGGCTGAGAGCCATCGGAGATTTCCTTGATACGCCTGGCCATTCTAGGACAAGCGATGCAGTCTCCCTGTAGGAGCGCTCCTATGCGCGACCGACACGCACGGCCTGGCCACGCGGTCGCGCACAGGAGCGCTCCTACAGGGGGTCGGCCGTGAGCTCGTCGAGTTCCAGTCCTGCGCGTTCGCGCAACCAGTGCGCCAGCAACTGGTAGGACACCGACAGCCGCGTCGGCGTGGCGAAGCTGCCGTCGGCCAGGCCGTCCACGATCTGCGCGGGCGTGAACCAGCGTGCCTCTTCCAGCTCGCCGTCGCGCAGGTCGATCGTCGTGTCGACCGCCTGGCCGATGAAGCCGACCATCAAGGATGCGGGTAGCGGCCACGGTTGCGAGGAGTGGTAATGCACGTCGCCAACGCGCACGCCGGCTTCTTCGGCCACCTCGCGGCGCACGGCGTCTTCCAGCGATTCGCCCGGCTCGACGAATCCGGCCAGCGCCGACCAGCGACCCTTCGGCCAGCTCGCCTGGCGCCCGAGCAGGCAGGCGCCCTCGTGTTCGACGATGGTAATGATCGCCGCATCGGTTCTCGGAAAATGGAGTCGGCCACACGACGCGTTGGTGCATCGCATGCGATGGCCTGCGGCGACCCGCTCCAGTGGCGCGCCGCAACCGCTGCAGAAGCGCGTCTCGCGCTGCCAGTGCGCCAGTCCCTTGGCGTAGGCGAACAGTCCCGCCTCGGCGGCGGGCAGGCGCAACCCGGCTTCGCGCAGGCCGATGCGGCGGGCGGCGAGACGGTCCTCAAGTGCTTCGGCCAGCGGCACTTCGTCCAGCGCGAGCAGGAAATGCGGGCAGCCTTCGGCGATGCCCAGCAGGCTGGCGGGCACGTCGGCGAACAGCTCGCGGCGCTCGGCTTCGCCCAGCCAGCGCAGATGTTCGGCTTCGCGCAGCAGATAACTCTCGCCCGAAGGATCCAGCACCAGATAGCGCGCCTGAGCGCAGCGACATTGCTCGGCGACCCACGCTTCCTCGTCGCGGCGCTCGGCCATGCGGTCGAGCACCAGGCTCAGCCCAGCGAAGATGTTGGTGACGGGCATGGCCATGCGGTTCAGGTGGAGAACGAGGAGCCGCAGCCGCAGGTGGTCTTGGCGTTCGGATTGCGGATCACGAACTGCGCGCCGGACAGGCTTTCTGCGTAGTCGATCTCGGCGCCGGTGAGGTACTGCAGCGACAGCGGATCGACCAGCAGGGTCACGCCCTCGCGGTCGAGCGCGAAGTCGTCCTCGGCCTGGGCTTCGTCAAAGGTGAAGCCGTACTGGAAGCCCGAGCAGCCGCCGCCGGAGATGTACACGCGCAGCTTCAGCGCGGGATTGCCCTCCTCGACGATCAGCTCGTGCACCTTGCGCGCGGCGGCCTCGGTGAACACCAGCGGCGCGTTGGCCTGGCGGTAGTCGGGGATCGGGACGAGGGTTTCCATGGGGCGAATGTGCGGTTGCGGAGGCGCGATCTCAAGGATAACGCCTGCCGGGCGGCCGGCGCTCGCGACACCGATTCCTCCGGATATCAGGCTGGCACGGCTTCGTCCAGCTCCGCGTCGGGCTGCGCCGGCGAGGGCAGCTCGCGCGCGGTCGGTTCCACGCGATGGCTCATGCGGCCGTTCACCTGCGCGCCGCCAGCCATTTCCAGCGTGCGGTAGTGGACGTCGCCGGTGATGCGCGCCAGCGGCGCCAGTTCCAGCCGCTCGCCGGCGTGGATGTCGCCCTGCACGGAGCCATTGACGATCACGTGCGGCACGTGGATGTCGCCCTGCACCTGGCCATACTCGCTCACGGTGAACACGGCGTCCTCGCCATCGGCCAGCACGGTACCTTCGATGCGGCCGTCGAGGTGGAGCGCACCGCTGAAACGCAGGTCGCCGCGGATCACCGTGCCGCGGGCGATCAGGCTGGTGTCGTTGCTGCTGTCGGAGCGGTCGGTGCGGCGTCGATTGAACATGATCAGTTTCCCCCTTCGATCGTGGTGAGGTTGCCGGACAACGCATCGTTCCACGCCACGGCGCGGTCGACGGCGGCGCCATCCCCGGGTTTGACGTGGATGCGCAGCCGCGTCGGCTTGAAGTCGGCCGGCAACATGAACGTGGCATGCAGCTGCTGGAAATAGCGGAAGCGGAAGGGCAGGCCGTCCTGTTGCGCGGCGTCGCCGAGCTGGGACCAGCCCAGCGCCACCACCTTGTCGCCACGCACGCCTTCGACGCTGAGCGTCACCGCGCCGCTGACGTCGCTGCCACGCTTGGCGTTCTGGGTCAGGCTGAGCGCGAGGTTCCAGGCGTGCGACCCATTGACCGGGCGCAGCTGCACCTCCTGCACCTTGAGGCCCTCGCGCTGCGCGTTGCCGCCGACCAGCCGCGAATAGAAGCCCAGGTCCGCGCGCAGGCCGTTGATCTCCTCGTCGCGCTCGGTGAGCGTGCCGCGCAGCGACTTGGTCGCGATGTCCGTTACCTGCTGCGCGCGCTTGAGATTGGCGAGCTGCTGCTTGAGCTGTTCGTTCTCGGCGGAAAGCTTCCTGGCCTCGCGATGGTCGACCGCGGCGGGCGTCGTGCGCCAGGCCAGCGTTCCAACCACGGCGCCGGTCAGTAGCACGCTGGCCAGCCAGGCCGCGCCCAGCCACAGCCGTCGGCGGCGCAGGCTCGCCTCATCGTGCGGGCGCACGACGAAGCGCGGAGGCGGGCGTGAAGCCATGGGAAAATCCGGGACTACTGGGGTGACCGGTATAGCCGCAGCGTGACGAAAGCGTCAAGGAACGGCCGCACGCTTTGCGCAACGAACCTCGCAGCGTGGCCCTCAGCCCAAGCGCGTCGCCGCGTCACCCAAGGGGGGGCTGACGCCCGCCTTGAAAGTCAAATCAGCCCATCTTGCTTTGCAGATAGCGCTCGGCACCGATGTCCTTGACCAGGTTCAGCTGGGTTTCCAGCCAGTCGATGTGCTCTTCCTCGTCGTGCAGAATGGTCTTGAACAGGTCGCGGCTGATGTAGTCGGCGATGCCTTCGCTGTGCGCGATCGCGGCACGAAGATCGATCGCCGCGGCCAGTTCCAGGTCCAGGTCGCCCTGGATGCATTCGAGCACGTTCTCGCCGATGCGCAGCTTGCCCAGATGCTGGAGGTTCGGCAGGCCATCGAGGAACAGGATGCGTTCGATCAGACGATCGGCATGCTTCATCTCCTCGATCGACTCCTTGTACTCGTGCTCGGCCAGCTCGCCGTAGCCCCAGTCCTTGAACATGCGGTAATGCAGGAAGTACTGGTTGATCGCGGTCAGTTCGTTGTAGAGCACCTTGTTGAGGTACTCGATGACCTTGGCGTCGCCTTTCATGGGGAAGTCTCCGGTGCAGGGTCGGCCGGTGACTATACGGGCTTGGGCGCCCGCAGGTAGAAACGCGAATGGTTGCGGTTTGGTGTTCGCCCGAGGCGGATCAGGCGGTGACCAGCGGCAGCGGGAACGTCACCTGCGCCAGCGCGGCGTCCAGTGTGGCGCGCGCTTCGGGTTCGCAACAGCCGCAGCAGTCCGAACAGCCCGTGCGCGCCTGCAGTTCGGCGAAGGTGCGTACGCCATCGGAGACGGCGCGGCGGATGTCGCCGTCGGTCACGGCGTTGCAAAGGCAGATGTACATGGCCGCGCATTCCAGCGCGAATGCGAATGATTGTCAACTAGGTTTCGCGGTGTCGTTCAGGCGACCGCCCGGTTGCCCGGCCGGGAGCCGTCGGCATGGCGTGGCAGGGCGCCGAGCTCGACGCTCAGCAACGCCTCCACCAGCGGCGCGAAGTGGCGCAGCGCCCGCTCGTAGACCTGGCGTTTGAAGCTGACCACATGCACGGCGGGATACCAGAAATCGACCCAGCGCCAGATGTCGAACTCCGGCTTGTCGCAGGCGTCCAGCTTCAGTGCGTCCTCGCCGCCGACCAGGCGCAGCAGGAACCACACCTGCTTCTGGCCGATGCAGGTGGGGCGCTGATGGTGGCGCACGTAGCGGTTGGGCAGGCGATAGCGCAGCCAGCCGCGGGTACTGGCGACGACTTCGACATGTTCGGGATGCAGCCCGGTTTCCTCGGCCAGCTCGCGGTACATGGCCTCCAGCGGAGTCTCGTCGCTGCGCATGCCGCCCTGCGGGAACTGCCAGCCGTCGTGGCTGACGCGACGCGCCCAGAACAGGCGGCCTTCCGCGTTCAGCAGCACGATGCCTACGTTCGGGCGATAGCCATCCGCATCGATCATGTCGCCTCCTCGAGCCCGCGTACCGCCCATCGAGCGGCCTGGAGCTTCGAATCCAACCATAGCGCGCGTGGCGATGGAAAGCGAAGAGGCTTGAACCGGCCGGGTGGGCCAATTACACTGCCGGGCTCCGTTGGCGCCCCGCGCCGGCGACGCCCCATGGCTATGTAGCTCAGCCGGTTAGAGCACAGCACTCATAATGCTGGGGTCGGTGGTTCGAGTCCACCCATAGCCACCACGCGCCCGCGGCGCCGTGCCTTCTTCCGAATCTTCTTTCGTCGTCCGGCGTTCGTCGTGGAACGACATACAATCGTTCGCCATGCATATCCATAAAGTGTTCCAGATCGAGGCGGCGCACCGGCTGCCCAACGTGCCGCCCGGACACAAGTGCGCGCGGTTGCACGGGCACTCGTTCCGCATCGAGATCCACGTCGAAGGCGAGCTGGACCCGGCCATGGGTTGGGTCATGGATTTCGCCGACGTCAAGGCGGCGTTTGCGCCGCTGTTCGAGCAGTTGGATCACCACTATCTGAACGAGATCGAGGGGCTGGAGAACCCGACCAGCGAGATGCTGGCGCGCTGGATCTTCCGCCGCCTGGAGCCGCGGCTTCCGGCATTGGACCGGGTGGTGGTGCACGAGACCTGCACCTCGGGTGCGAGCTGCAGCCGCGGGAGCTTCTGACGCGGCGCAGTACCGCACTGAGCGGGCATCGATGCCATTTCCAATGCGGAAATGTTGCGTTGCACAAAGATTGTTGCTAGGCTTGTCCTACTCCCAAGACTCCCGTGAGGGACAAGCCATGACCAAGTCGTTCGATTTCCAGGCGTTTGCCTATGCCCGCCAGTTCGCCGACAACGCCTTCAAGGCGCAGGCGCTGGTCCTCAAGGGTCTCGAGCAGGCCGCGGGCCTGCAGCTGGGGGCGCTGGAGCAGCAGTCCCGCTCCAGCGCCGATTTCCTGCTTGCTGCTGGCGAGGCGCGCGATCCCGAGGCCATGCGCGGCCTGTGGGACAAGGGTGTAGCGCTGGGTCGTGCGCAGGCCGAGCAGGCCGTGACTCTGAGCCAGAGCCTGGTGGCCGTTGGTCGCCAGACCGCCGAGTCGCTGGGTGCGCTGGTGCAGCCGCTCGCAGCCGCCAACGATGCGGTCGTTCCGGGTACAACCGGCGCCCGCAAGGCGGCCGCCCGCTAAAGGCTTCTGCCCGCGCCCCGTCCTCCCCGCCGAAGGCGCATTCCTGAGGGTCGGACTTTTGTCCGGCCCTTTTTTTCGCCCTGCGCAAGAAGTTGCGCCCCGTCCAAAGTGAACGTCAGCGCCCGCACGACAAGATGTCGCAGGCCTGCGGCTTGTCCCTGCAAATGGCCGGCTGATATACTTTTGCGGATTGGATCGTGGCCCGTAGCTGCAAGGGTGACGCCTGGTGCGAAGCCGCGCGGGAACACACGTGCTCAACAGTCTTGCCTCCGGTCGTCGTCTGGCCCTGCGCATCGTGATGTGGCAGGTCGCCGTGGCAGCGCTGGTCGGCCTCGTCTTCCTGATGCAGGGGCGCCGCGAAGCCTTGGCGGCCCTTGCAGGCGCCCTCGTGGTGGCGCTGGGCAACGCGCTGCTTGGCGCGCGGGCCTTCGCCGGGACGCACGGAGCGGGCATGGCGCTGGGACGTCTGCTGGTGGGCATGATCCTCAAGTGGATCGCGGTCATCGGAGGGATGGGCGTGATCCTGATCAAACTAAAACTGCCGCCGCTGGCCGCCATCACGGGGCTGGCGGCTGCTTACGCGGTTCATCTGCTGGCGTTTCGATTCAAGGGTTGACACATGGCAAGCGAGCCGCAGGGCGGTCTTACCGAATACATCTCGCACCACCTGAAGCACCTGACTCCGCACACCAATCCGGAGGGTTTCTGGGCGGTGCACATCGATTCGATCACCGTTTCGCTGGTGCTCGGCGTGCTGTTCTGCCTGTGGTTCTGGATGAAGGCGCGCAAGGCCACCGCCGGCGTGCCGGGCAGGGGGCAGGCGTTCGTCGAGATCGTGCTCGAGTTCGTCGACGGCCAGGTCAAGGACGTCTTCCACGGCGATCGCCGCGTGCTCGGCCCGCTGGCGTTGACGGTGTTCGTCTGGGTGTTCCTGATGAACGCGATGGACCTGCTGCCCGTCGACCTGCTGCCCTGGATCACCGAGAAATTCGGCATCGGCCATTTCCGCGCCGTTCCTACGGCCGACACCAGCATGACTTTCGCGATGTCGCTGACGGTGTTGGTGCTGATCGTCTTCTACAGCTTCAAGGCCAAGGGCTTCAACGGCTACATGCACGAGATGTTCACTGCGCCGTTCGGCAAGCATCCGCTGCTGTGGCTGCCCAACTTCGCGCTGAACCTGGTCGAGCTGCTCTCCAAGCCGGTGAGCCTGGCGATGCGACTGTTCGGCAACATGTATGCCGGCGAACTCGTGTTCATGCTGATTGCCGGGCTCTTCAGTGCCGGCAGCTGGCTGCTCTACGGCATGGGCATCGTCGGCTACACCGTGTGGGGCATCTTCCACATCCTGATCATTTCGATCCAGGCCTTCATCTTCATGGTGCTGACCATCGTTTACATCTCGATGGCCCATGAGCACCACTGATTTGCTGTCCGCTTCTAGTCGAACAATTTACTAGTCGAACAATTTTCAACCGAACAACGTTCAATCGAACAACAAAGCTTTTCTTTCTGAGGAGATCGTCGTGGAAGCTATCGTTCAAATCGCGCAAGTCCAGGGTTTCACCGCCATCGCGCTGGGTCTGATCATCGGCCTGGGTGCCCTCGGCGCCTGTATCGGCATCGGTGTGATGGGTTCGAAGTTCCTCGAAGCCGCTGCCCGCCAGCCGGAGCTGGTGCCGCTGCTGCAGGGCCGCATGTTCCTGCTCGCCGGCCTGATCGACGCGGCGTTCCTGATCGGCGTGGCGCTGGCGATGTACTTCGCGGTGGCCAACCCGCTGCTGGCCAGCCTGACGGCCGCCGGCTAAGTCGCCTTGACGGCGCTTCGGCGCCGTTCCCCTACGGGCGTCACCGTGGCGCCCGTAGCCGTACCACCCGCATTTACAGGTAATGCAGCGATGCTTCCCAACGCGACCTTGATCGGCGAAATGATCGCTTTCGCCATCCTGATCTGGTTTTGCGTCCAGTTCATCTGGCCGCACATCAACAAGGCCATCGAAGAGCGCCAGCTCAAGATCGCCGAAGGCCTTGATGCCGCCGAGCGCGCCCGCGCAGAGCTGCGCGATGCCGACAGCAAGGTCGCCGCCGAGATCAAGGTGGCGCGCCAGCAGGCCGCCGAGATCATCGACCGCGCCCAGCAGCAGGCCAACCAGATCCTGGACAAGGCCCGCGCCGACGCGATCACCGAGATCAACCGGCTGAAGGCCAGCGCGCAGGACGACATCGCCTCGATGGCCCAGCGTGCCCGCGAGGAGCTGCGCGAGAAGGTCGGTGCGCTTGCCGTGCAGGGCGCCGCCAAGATCGTGCAGCGCGAGATCGACCCGAACGCGCACAAGGCGCTGCTCGACCAGCTCGCCACCGAGATCTGACCATGGCCCAGGCAATCACCCTCGCCCGTCCGTACGCGCGCGCTGCTTTCGAGCTGGCGCACGAGGCCGGCACGCTCGGCGAATGGTCGCAGGCGTTTGCCTTTGCCGCCGCGGTGGCCAAAGATCCGCGCGTTTCCGCGCTGGTCGGCGACCCGCGCGTGCAGCCGGCGCAGCTGGTGGCGCTGCACCTGCCGCAGGGCATGGGCGCCGACACCGCGTTCGCGCAGTTCCTGCAGACGCTGGCCGAACAGCGCCGTCTTGCACTGCTGCCCGAAGTGGCGGATCTGTACGAGGAACACAAGCGCGAGGCCGGCTCTCAGTTGAAGGTCAAGGTGACCAGCGCGATGGCGCTGGATGCCGCCCAGGCCGAGCAGCTGAAGGCTTCGCTCAAGCGCCGCTTCAAGCGCGAGATCGAGCTCGAGGCCAAGGTCGACCCGGCGCTGCTCGGCGGCGTGGTGATCGATACCGGTAGCGAGGTGATCGACGGTTCCGCGCGCGGTCGCCTGCAACGTCTGGCCTCGGCGCTGGCAAGTTGATTCAAACGCGGCTTGCGTGCCGCGAGGCAGCACCGGCCATCCGGTGCTGAGAAAACATCGAAGAGCAAGCCGGCCATCGGGCCGGACGCTTGAAAAAGCATTCCCAAATTCAGGAAAGCGACCATGTCCAGCACCACTCTGAACCCGTCCGAGATCAGCGAACTGATCAAGAGCCGCATCGAGCAGTTCAAGCTCGGCGCCGAGGCCCGCAACGAAGGCACCATCATCAGCGTGTCCGACGGCATCGTGCGCATCCACGGCCTGGCCGACGTGATGCAGGGCGAAATGATCGAGCTGCCGGGCAACGCCTTCGCACTCGCGCTCAACCTCGAGCGCGACTCGGTCGGCGCCGTGGTGCTGGGTGAGTTCCAGCACCTGAAGGAAGGCGACACCGCCAAGACCACCGGCCGCATCCTCGAAGTGCCGGTCGGTCCGGAGCTGCTCGGCCGCGTCGTCGACGCGCTGGGCAACCCGATTGACGGCAAGGGTCCGCTCAACGCGAAGAAGACCTCGCCGATCGAGAAGGTCGCGCCGGGCGTGGTGTGGCGCAAGTCGGTCGACCAGCCGGTGCAGACCGGCTACAAGGCGATCGACTCGATGATCCCGATCGGCCGCGGCCAGCGCGAGCTGATCATCGGCGACCGCCAGACCGGCAAGACCGCCGTGGCGATCGACGCGATCATCAACCAGAAAGATTCGGGCATCTACAGCATCTACGTCGCTATCGGCCAGAAGCGCTCGTCGATCGCCAACGTGGTGCGCAAGCTCGAAGAGAACGGTGCGCTGGCCAACACCATCGTGGTCGTCGCCTCGGCTTCCGAGTCGGCCGCGCTGCAGTACATCGCGCCGTATTCGGGCTGCGCCATGGGCGAGTACTTCCGTGACCGCGGCGAAGACGCGCTGATCGTCTACGACGACCTGTCCAAGCAGGCCGTGGCCTACCGCCAGATCTCGCTGCTGCTCAAGCGCCCGCCGGGCCGCGAAGCCTACCCGGGCGACGTGTTCTACCTGCACTCGCGTCTGCTCGAGCGCGCCGCGCGCGTGAACGAGGCCTACGTCGAGAAGGAAACCAACGGCGAGGTCAAGGGCAAGACCGGTTCGCTCACCGCGCTGCCGATCATCGAGACCCAGGCCGGCGACGTCTCGGCGTTCGTGCCGACCAACGTGATCTCGATCACCGACGGCCAGATCTTCCTGGAGACCGACCTGTTCAACGCGGGCATCCGCCCGGCCGTGAACGCCGGTATCTCGGTGTCGCGCGTGGGTGGCGCAGCCCAGACCAAGATCGTCAAGAAGCTCTCCGGCGGCGTGAAGCTGTCGCTGGCCCAGTTCCGCGAGCTGGCTGCGTTCGCGCAGTTCGCCTCGGACCTGGACCCGGCCACCCGCGCCCAGCTCGACCGCGGCCAGCGCGTGACCGAGCTGATGAAGCAGAAGCAGTACGCGCCGCTGTCGATTGCCGAGCTTGCGCTGTCGGTGTACGCCGCCGAGAAGGGCTACCTGGACGACCTGCCGGTCGCCAAGGTGCTCGATTTCGAGCGTGGCCTGCACGCCTTCTTCCATCAGAACCACGAGGAACTGATGAAGAAGATCGTCGCGACCGGCGACTGGAACGGCGAGATCGAGGGCGTCTTCAAGGGCGGCCTGGACGAGTACAAGAAGACCGGTTCCTGGTGAACCCCGCCGGTGGGCCGTGAGGCCCGCCGCGCACGTTGACGGCGGACCTTGAGTCCGCCCCACGCAGGTCGAACCCAAGAGCAGACAGATGGCAAGCGGACGCGAAATCAAAACCAAGATCAAGAGCACGCAGAACATGCGCAAGGTGACGCGCGCGCTCGAGATGGTCTCGGCCTCGAAGATCCGCAAGGCGCAGGACCTGATGAAGGCCTCGCGCCCGTATGCGCGGATGATGCGCCGGGTGATCGCCCACGTGGCCCAGGCCAACACGGACTTCAAACATCCGTTCCTGATCGAGCGTGACAACGTCGCGCGCGTGGCCTTCATCGTGATCTCCACCGACCGCGGCCTGTGCGGCGGCCTGAACTCGAACCTGTTCCGCCGCGTACTGCCGGCCGTGCGTGAGTGGCAGGACAAGGGCGTGCAGGTCGACGTGGTGGCGATCGGCCAGAAGGCGATCCAGTTCTTCCGCCGCATCAAGGGCGTCAACCTGGTCGGCAGCGTCAGTCACCTGGGCGAGCGGCCGAAGCTCGAGCAGCTGGTCGGCGTGATCAAGGTCGTGCTGGACGCCTATACGGCCAACGGCCTGGATCGCGTGTTCCTGGCCTACAACGACTTCGTCAACACCATGACGCAGAAGCCGATGGTGGACGCACTGCTGCCGTTGCCGCTGGTCGCGGCGGAGCTGGCCGCGCAGCAGGGCTCCGGCGACAACGCGTACGCCGGCATCACGCTGGAGCAGACGCACGACTGGGACTACATCTACGAACCGGATGCCGCCGCGGTGCTCGAGCACGTGCTCGGCCGCTACGTCGAGTCGGTGGTGTACCAGGGCGTGCTGGAGAATCTCGCCAGCGAACACGCGGCGCGCATGGTCGCCATGAAGAGCGCCTCGGACAACGCCAACAAGGTCATCGCCGAGCTGACGCTCAGCTACAACAAGGCGCGCCAGGCGGCGATCACGCAGGAAATCTCGGAAATCGTTGGCGGCGCAGCGGCTGTATGAGTGCAGGCATCCATGCCTGCAAGAGCAAGTCAAAAAGCGGCCATCCATGGCCGCACTGTTGAACTAAGAGCGATCGCCTTGCGGTTGCACTAAATCAAGAGCGACGCTTCGGCGGCGCTGTGACGAAAACTCGAAAGAATCCATCCGGAGCACATCCATGAGCCAGGGCAAAGTTGTTCAGATCATCGGCGCGGTCATCGACGTCGAGTTCGCGCGCGATCAGGTGCCGCAGGTGTATGACGCACTGAAGATCGACGGCATGGACATCACGCTGGAGGTCCAGCAGGTGCTGGGCGACGGCGTCGTCCGTACCATCGCGCTGGGCTCCACCGAAGGCCTGCGTCGCGGCCTGGTCGCGCACAACACCGGCGAAGGCATCAAGGTGCCGGTCGGCAGTGCCACGCTCGGCCGCATCATGGACGTGCTCGGCAACCCGATCGACGAAGTCGGTCCGATCAACGCCGAAGACCATTGGGTCATCCACCGCGAAGCGCCGACCTACGACGAGCAGGCCGCCGCCAACGAGCTGCTGGAAACCGGCATCAAGGTCATCGACCTGGTGTGCCCGTTCGCCAAGGGCGGCAAGGTCGGCCTGTTCGGCGGCGCCGGCGTGGGCAAGACCGTGAACATGCTGGAACTTATCAACAACATCGCGACGCAGCACGCGGGCCTGTCGGTGTTCGCCGGCGTGGGCGAGCGCACCCGCGAGGGCAACGACTTCTACCACGAGATGCAGGACGCGGGCGTGGTCAAGCTCGACAACCTGCCGGAGTCGAAGGTGGCGATGGTGTACGGCCAGATGAACGAGCCGCCGGGCAACCGTCTGCGCGTGGCACTGACCGGCCTCACCATGGCCGAGTACTTCCGCGACCAGAAGGACGAGAGCGGCAAGGGCAAGGACGTGCTGCTGTTCGTCGACAACATCTACCGCTACACGCTGGCCGGTACCGAGGTGTCCGCGCTGCTCGGCCGTATGCCGTCGGCAGTGGGCTACCAGCCGACCCTGGCCGAGGAAATGGGCGTGCTGCAGGAACGCATCACCTCCACCAAGACCGGTTCGATCACCTCGATCCAGGCCGTGTACGTGCCCGCGGACGACCTGACCGATCCGTCGCCCGCCACCACCTTCGCGCATCTGGATGCGACCGTGGTGCTGTCGCGTAACATCGCCGCGCTGGGCATCTACCCGGCGGTGGATCCGCTGGACTCGACCAGCCGCCAGCTCGATCCGAACGTGATCGGTGCCGAGCACTACGACGTCGCCCGCCGCGTGCAGGGCACGCTGCAGCGCTACAAGGAGCTCAAGGACATCATCGCGATCCTGGGCATGGACGAGCTGTCCGAGGAAGACAAGCAGGTCGTCTCGCGCGCCCGCAAGTGCGAGCGCTTCTTCAGCCAGCCGTTCCACGTGGCCGAGGTGTTCACCGGCGCGCCGGGCAAGTACGTGTCGCTGGCCGAGACCATCCGCGGCTTCAAGATGATCGTGGACGGCGACGTCGACCACCTGCCGGAGCAGGCGTTCTACATGGTCGGCGGCATCGACGAGGCGATCAAGAAGGGCGAGGAGATGTCCGCCAAGAAGGCGGCCTGATCCGACGGCGGGCCGTCCGGCCCGCCTTCCCCTGAGCAGAACGAGACATCCACATGGCAACCACCATCCGCGTCGAAGTCGTCAGCGCCGAAGCCGCGATCTACTCGGGCGAGGCCACGATGGTCGTCGCCACCGGCGACCAGGGCGAGCTGGGCATCACGCCCCGCCACGCGCCGCTGATCACACGCCTGAAGCCCGGCAAGGTCGTCGTGACCGAGGCCGGTGGCGAGAAGGTCGACATCTCGATCACCGGCGGCGGCATTCTCGAAGTGCAGCCGCACGCGGTCACCGTGCTGGCCGACACCGCCGTGCGTTCCGAGGAAATCGACGAGGCTGCCGCGCTGGCCGCCAAGAAGGAAGCCGAGGAAGCCCTGGCCAACCGCTCCGACGCCATCGACGTGGCCGAGGCGCAGGCCAAGCTGGTCGCCGCGCTGACCCAGTTGCAGGCGCTCGAGCGCCTGCGCAAGAACCTCAAGCACTGATTGGCTGCGAAGCCTGATGAAGACGCCGGCCCCGGGCCGGCGTTTTCGTTTTCGCGGCCCTCGTCGTCGCCTGGTTCCCCTGCCGGGGGAAGGGTTGGGGTGAGAGCCGCCGTTGCGAAAGCGCCACCCATCCTGCCGCTATCCAACGCCTTCCCGTAAGTCCGGCTCCAGCGCCCCCTCCACACACATCACCGAGGGACGGGGGAGAGGGAGCAGAGGAGCATCCCGCTGATTGGCGCATGAGGTGCTCCCCGGTAGGCTGCCTCATGGCTTCCAGGAAGGACCGACCATGACTCGTACCGCCACGCTGTTCGCAGCCATCATTCTGTTGGCCGGCTGCGCTCACACTTCGCAAAAGCCCACCGCCGCGCCCGGCGTGGGCTCGGCCAGCTACCGCACGGCGGGAAACAGCAGCCTGGCGCACTACAACCTGGCGATAGGCCAGATCGCCATGGGCGCGACGCTTGACGCGCACGAGCCGCCCGCCTATCCCGCGGCCATGCTCGCCACCTGTCCGCCTGTGATCGAGCTGCCGGCGCGCGTGATCGTCAGCACCCAGGGCAATGTCGACGAAGTGCGCATGAACCCGCCAGCCGCGCAGCAGCCCTTCGCGGAGTCCGTGCGCGCAGCCGTTCGACGTTGGCGCTATACGCCGTTGACGATCACGCGCTGGGCCGCCGATGCCGATGGCACCAGCCATCCCGTGGACACCGAGGCCAAGCCGTTCAGCCTTGACTACGTCTTCACCTTTCGCTGCGAGCACGGCCGCACATCGGTCGCTTCCGGGTCGGAGTCGACCGCGCGGTGACCTGAACGCCGCGCCCACACGCGGCCGCCTAGACTTCGGCGGACTGGGCTGTCAGGAACGCGCATGAAACACGTCGCCCGCCGCACGCTGGTCATCGTGCTGGTTATCGTCGCGCTGCTGGTGGTAGCCCGACTGGCCCTGCCCTATGTGGTCAAGGACTACCTCAACCGCAAGATGGACCGCATGGGCGACTACCACGGCCACGTCGCCGACGTGGACATCCATCTGTGGCGCGGCGCCTATAGCCTGGGTGACCTGCGCATCGACAAGGTGGATGGCAAGGTGCCGGTGCCGTTCTTCTCCTCGGCCACCACCGATATCGCGATCAGCTGGCGCGCACTGACCCACGGCACGGTCCGTGGCCGCGTCGAATTCGACCACGCCAGCCTCAACTTCGTCGACGGTGGAAGCCGGGCGCCGAGCCAGGCCGGCACTGGCGTGGACTGGCGCCAGCAGCTCGAAGGACTGGTGCCGATCCGCCTCGACGAAGTGACCGTGCACGACAGCCAGGTCACCTTCCACAACTTCGTATCTCACCCGAAAGTGGACATGAAGATGACCGACGTGGAAGCCACGGCGGTCAACCTCAGCAACGCCGACCGCAGCCAGGGCAGCCGCGTGGCCGACTTCCACGCCACCGCGAAAGTCCTGGGCAACGCGCCGCTGATGGCCGACGCCAGTTTCGATCCATTGGACCCGAAGCTGCTGGACTTCACCTTCGACCTGCGTATCCGGCAGATTGAGCTCAAGCGCCTCAACGACCTCGCCCGTGCCTACGCCAAGCTCGACTTCGCCGGCGGCAATGGCACGTTCGTCATGCAGCTGCAGGCGCGTAACGGCGAACTCAACGGCTACGCCAAGCCGCTGCTGCACGACGTCAAGGTCTTCAGCTGGAAGCAGGACGTCGAAGAGGACAAGGAGAACCCCCTGCGGGTCGCCTGGGAGGCCATCGCCAGCGGCGTCACCTGGCTGTTCAAGAACCACGAGAAGGACCAGTTCGCCACCAAGGTGCCGATCAGCGGGCGTATCGACAGCAAGGACGTCGGCGCCTGGCGCGCAGTGATCAATGTGCTGCACAACGCCTTCGTGCAGGCCTACACGCCCAAGCTCGAGGACCTGGAGCCGGCGCCCCAGAAGCAGGACTGACCAGTCCGCTTCACGAACGCGCTGGTATCCTTCCCGGCCATCGAAAGCTTCCCCCGGTACCCGCATGCCCGCTTCGCCCCTGCACGTCGTGATCCTCGCCGCCGGCGAGGGCAAGCGCATGAAATCCCGCAAGCCGAAAGTGCTCATGCCGCTGGCCGGGCGGCCGTTGCTGGCGCATGTGCTGGATAGCGCCCGGGCGCTGTCCCCGCGCACCATCCACGTCGTTTACGGCCATGCCGGCGAACAGGTACACGCCGCCTTCGCCGCCGCGACGGATGTCGAGTGGGTCGAACAGGCCGAGCGCCTGGGCACCGGTCACGCCGTGGCGCAGGCGCTCGCTCACATCCCCGATGGCGCGCGTGTGCTGGTGCTCTACGGCGACGTGCCGCTGCTGCGCGCCGAGACGCTGGCGCCCCTGGTGGCTGCCGATCGCCTTGCATTGCTGGCCACCGTGCTGGAGAACCCTTACGGCTATGGCCGCGTGCAACGCGATGCCGACGGACGCATCGCCGGCGTGGTGGAGGAAAAGGATGCCGACGCCGCGCAGCGCGCCATCCGCCTGGTCAATACCGGCATCCTGGCCGGCGAGGCGGCCACGCTGCGGCGTTGGATCGGCAGGCTGGAGCGCAACAACGCGCAAGGTGAGTACTACCTCACCGACATTTTTGCGATGGCCGCCGCCGAAGGCGTTCCCGCCGACTGCATCGAGTGCGCCGACCCGGTCGAGGCCGCTGGCGCCAACAACCCATTGCAGCTCACCGAGCTGGAAGACCACCACCGCCGTCGCGCGACCCGCGAATTGCTGCTGGCGGGCGTGCGCATGGCCGATCCGGCGCGACTGGACGTGCGTGGCCAGGTGCAGGCAGGCATGGACGTGGAGTTGGACATCGACGTGGTGCTGGAAGGCCGCGTGACGCTGGGCGATGACGTACACGTGGGCCCGTTCGTGCGCCTGAAAGATGTGCAGCTGGCCGCCGGTACCGTGGTGCTGGCGCACTGCGACCTCGAAGGCGTCATCACCCACGGCCCGTGCACCATCGGTCCGTTCGCGCGCCTGCGCCCGGGCACCGAGCTTGCCGCCGGCGTGCACATCGGCAACTTCGTCGAGACCAAGCAGGCGCACCTGGGCGAGGGCAGCAAGGCCAACCACCTCACTTACCTGGGCGACGCGCGCATCGGCGCGGGCGTCAACGTCGGCGCCGGTACGATCACCTGCAACTACGATGGCGCCAACAAGCACCTGACGCGGATCGAAAATGGCGCGTTCATCGGTTCCAACAGCGCGCTGGTGGCGCCGGTGACGATCGGCGCCAATGCGACCATCGGCGCCGGTTCCGTGATCACCAAGGATGCGCCCGAGGGCGAGCTGACACTCGGGCGCGGGCGCCAGCAGACCATCCCCGGCTACACGCGCCCCATCAAGACGCCGAAACGGTAGGAGCGCACCCGTGCGCGACTGCAGGCTGCACGAGTCCGTGCGTTCCGCGGGCATGCGCCAAAAGACAGTCCGGCCAATCTAGGAGCGCGCGGGTACGCGATCTCCATGCATGAGCGTGCCGCACGGTCGCGCACGGGTGCGCTCCTACAAGGCGATACGCCGCTGCCAGGGATGTACGTCAGGCGTAGCGCCAGCCGTCGATTTCGACCAGCAGTTCGCTGCGGCAGATATCGCCGTGCAACAACAGCACCGGCACGCCGGGCAGGCGGTGGGCGATGAACTCGCGCACCTGCGCGGCATCGGCCGGGTGGCGGACGTAGGCCTTCAGCGGCGACTGCGTATCGAAGCCCGGTGCCAGCCGCCCGCGCGCCAGCAGCGCTTCAAGATTGGTGAAGGTCTCCTCCAGCTGCGCCTGCAGGTCGTCCTGGTGCGCCGAGGCGTGGCCGACCACGGCCGCAGTGCCGGAGATGGCCAGCGCGTCCTGCGCCGGCAGCAGCATCGCGCGGGCGAAGCTCGGCGGCGTGCGGCCGTACTGGCGTGGATAGCACCAGGCGCTGACCTGGCGCGGGTTCTCGATCCGCTCGCCCGGCTGATCGCAGGCCAGCAGGTAGACCTGCAGGCGGCCGGCGGGCTCGTGGTGCCCGATCGCGGTGGCGGCCGGGAAGCCCTCGGCGAAGAAATCGCCCATGCCGGCGGCGCGACCCTCGCAGAACAGCTTGTAGCGTTCCGCATCGCCTTCGCCCTGGTTGATCGCTTCCAGGTAATTCCAGATGCGCAGCACGTGCCGTTCCGGGCGGCTTTCGACCAGCCGGCGCAAGGCTTCGTAGGCATGCGTGGCCGCCGGGCAGGGGCCACCGTGGTCGTCCTCGTCCAGGTCCACTGCGGCGAACAGCCAGCCACCGCCGGCCGCCCAGCGCACGTCGCCGTCATGGCCGTGGTCCACCTCGGCATCCACCTGCCACAGCTCCAGCGACGCGGGCGCATCGAAACTTTCCAGCGCCACGCGGAACCAGCGCGGATCCTCTTCTGCCCGGGCGCCGCTGCCAAAACCGAACACCGCCAGCGTGCCGTACTCGGCCAGTGCGCTCGCCACGTCACCGCTGCGGTAGGCGACCCGAGGCGCGCGGCGCGGCAGCGGCTCGGCCAGTGCGTTTTCACAACCCTGCATCATGCCTTGCAAACCAGGAGCAACAGGGCCGCTATGTTACACTCCGCGCCTGTTGCCGCCGGGGGGAGGCACGCATGGGGTACGGAAAAAAGCATGGCAGAACAGACTGCGGCCCAGCACGAGCTGGCCACCTTGATCGTCCAGAGCCTCAACCTGGAATCGGTCGCGCCCGAGCAGATCGAGCCGGACGCCCCGCTGTTTGGCGGCGACCTGGGACTGGATTCGATCGACGCGCTGGAAATCGCGCTGGCGGTGTCCAAGCGCTACGGCTTCCAGCTGCGTTCGGACAATCCGGACAACAAGCGCATCTTCACCAGCCTGGCCACGCTCTCGGCGCACGTCGAGCAGAATCGCGCCGCCTGAGCCGGCGCGTCGGCGTCCTCGTGGCGCCCTCGCTCACCCGTCGCGCGGATCATCGCTCTTTCCCACTCTGATGCACGCGCACGTCATGTCCGATTTTCGGCGCCCCGGTGGGCGCCCGCTGCCGCTGTTGTTCGCCTATCCGCTGCTGGCCCTCGCCGGTGCGTTGCTGCACCGGCAGTTCCTGTCGCTGGCGGCGCTGTCGCTGCTGCTGGGCCTGCTGTGGTGGCCGGCCCTGCGCGAACGCCGCCCTGGCATCTGGCTGCTGTGGCTGGGCCTGTCGGGCGTGATGGCCGGGCTTGCCGCGCGAGGCCTGGCCTCGCTGCTGCTCGATGCGGTGCCGGTACTGCTCAACCTGCTGCTGGCGTGGGTGTTCGGTCGGACCCTGCAGGCTGGCCGCCAGCCGCTGGTGGCGCAGTTTATCGAGGCGATCGAAGGGCCGCCGCGGTTGCTCATGCCCGGCATTGCCCCGTACGCGCGCCGGCTCACTGCCTTCTGGAGCCTCCTGCTGACCGCCCAGGCGCTGCTGCTGGGCCTGCTGCTGTCCTGCCAGGTGCCCGGCGGGTTGCTCGAACGCGTCGGCGTGCCCTCGCCGTGGCCGCTGCCGCAGGCATGGGTGCAGGGCTACGTGCACCTGGGCGCCTACCTGCTGATGGCGGTGGTTTTCGCGCTGGAGTACGTGTTCCGTCGCTGGCACCTGCGGCACTTGCCGCACCTGAGCCTGCATGATTTGTTGCACCGGCTGGCGCTACGCTGGCCCCAGCTGATCCGCGGCAGGAACCGCGCGCCATGAGCACCGACAGCTACCACGCCACCTTCTCCTTCCCCGCCGGCCACCCGAGCCTGCCAGGCCATTTCCCCGGACGACCGCTGGTCGCCGGCGTGCTGCTGCTGGAGAAGGTCGCCGACGCCCTGCGCGTCTGGCGCGGCCAGCGTCTGGCCTGCGTGCGCGAGGCCAAGTTCGTCGCGCCGCTCAAGCCGGACGAGTCTGCCGAACTGCAATTGACGCCGTCCGGCGCGCAGGTACGCTTCGAGCTGCGCCGCGACGGTACCCTGCTGGCGCGCGGCCTGATCGAGGGAGCGACGGACGCATGACCCATCACTGGCAAAGCCGGCCCGAAGGCGGCGGACGCTTCGCGTTGTGGTTGATCCGCAATATCGCGCTGTACGGCGGGCGGCGGTTCGGGCGGCTGTTCCTGTACCCGATCACGCTGTACTTCTTCCTGCGCCGCGGTCCCGAGCGCGCCGCCTCGCGCGCGTATCTCTCGCGCGTGTTCGGACGGCGGGCGTCGGCGTGGCAGGTGATGCGGCACATCCATTGCTTCGCCGCCACGATCATGGACCGGATCTTCCTGCTCGCCCACGGCGAGAAGCCCTTCGAGATCGAGACGGTCGGGCTGGAGATGCTCGACGAGCGCCTGGCGCTCGGTCGCGGCGTGCTGCTGTTCGGTTCGCACCAGGGCAGCTTCGAGGCCTTGCGCGCGATCGGCGCGCGACGCCCGCAGATGCCGCTGCGCGTGCTGCTGGACAAGCAGAAGACCCCGGCGATGACCGAGCTGCTCGAAGCGCTGGCGCCGGAAGTGGGCGCGTGCGTGATCGATGCCTCGCAGGATGGCACCTCGATCACCCTGGCCATCGCCGAGGCCTGCCAGCAGGGTGCGCTGGTCGCGCTGCTGGCCGATCGCGGGCGTAGCCACGAGGCGTTGCGGCACGTGCCGTTCCTCGGGCAGAGCGCGCCGTTCCCGGTCGGTCCCTGGCTTCTGGCCCATTCGCTGAAGGTGCCGGTGGTTCTGTGCTTCGGCCTGTACATGGGCGGCCGCCGCTACCGCCTGGTGTTCGAGCCGATGGCCGACCAGGTGGACATTCCGCGCCACGACCGCGGCCCGGCACTGGATGCGCTCATCGCCCGTTATGCCCAGCGGTTGGAGCATTACGTCCACGTCGCCCCCTACAACTGGTTCAACTTCTATGACTTCTGGCAGCAAGATCAGCGCGGCGCTGTGCATCCTGGCCCTGACCTGCTCGGCGAACGCCTCGGCACCTGACGCCACCGACGCGCTGATCGGCCAGCTCGGCCGCCCCGCGCCCGCGCGCACCGCCTTCGCCGAAGCGCGTTTCATGCAGGTGCTGGAGCGGCCGCTGGTGGTTTCCGGCGAGCTGGCCTGGCTGGGCGGCGACACGCTCGAACGCCACGTCACCACGCCGCATGAGGAAACCGCGCGCATCGCCGACGGCAAGGTCACGCAGCAGCGCGAAGGCAAGGGCGAGCGCAGCTTCTCGCTGGAGCGCGCGCCGCAGCTGAAGGTGCTGGTGGACAGCTTCGTGGCGCTGCTCGGCGGCGACCCGGGCCGCCTGCGCCAGGCCTTCGCGATCGCCCGCCGCGGCGATGCCACGGGGGCCTGGACGCTGACCCTCACGCCGCGCGACCTGGAGGTCGCGCGCACCGTCGCCACCATTCGCATCGACGGCGAGGGCAATCAGGCGCGCTGCATGTGGATGCGGGAAGCCGATGGCGATGTCGCCGTCGACCTGCTCGGCAAGCTCGCGGCGAAGATGCCGTCCGAGCCCACCCGCGAGGCGCTCGCCGCGCTCTGCAAGGGCGCCTGACATGCCCCTGCGCGCGCGCGTCGCGCTGCTGGCCGGATGGCTGCTGGTCCTTGCCCTGCTCGGCCTGTGGGTGGTCAAACACCTGCAGGTCAGCTCCGACCTGCGCAGCTTCATGCCTGCGCCAACCACGCCCGACCAGCGCCTGCTGATGGAGCAGGTCGGCGAGGGTCCAGGCTCGCGCCTGTTGCTGCTGGCGATCACCGGCAAGGATGACGCCACGCTGGCGAAGCTGAGCCAGGCGCTCGCCACCAGGCTCAAGGGCGATCCGCGCTACGCACAGGTGCTCAACGGCAGCTTCGATCTCACAGCGCTCGACCCGAAGCTGCTGCCCTACCGCTACCTGCTCTCGCCCACGCTGGACACGCACGCGCTGGACGCAGAGTTCCTGGCCGATGAACTGCAACAGCGCCTGGACGAACTCGGCTCGCCCGCGGCCAGCCTGTTCAAGGGCCTGCTGCCGCGCGATCCCACGCTGGAAGTGCTCAAGCTCGCGCAGCGCTGGGCCCCGGCGCGCTCGCCGCAGATCCGCGACGGCGTGTGGTTCTCGCCACAGGGCGAGGCGCTGCTGCTGGTGCAGACACGCGCGGCCGGCTTCGATCCGGAGGCGCAGCAGGCAGCCATCGCCGGCATCGCGCAAACGTTGCATGCCTTGCCGGGCGGCGGCGATGCGAAGCTGATCGTCTCCGGGCCCGGCTACTTCAGCGTGGTCGCCAGCACGCAGACCCGCGAGCAGGCCGACTGGATCGGCCGCATCTCGACGATCGGGTTCATCGCCCTGCTGCTGCTCGCCTACCGCAGCATCGGCTCGCTGCTGCTGGCCGCGCTGCCAGTGGCCAGCGGCGCGCTGGGCGGCATCGCCGCGCTGACCGTCATCTACCCGCAGGTGCACGGCATCACGCTGGCGTTCGGTTTCACCCTGCTCGGCGTGGCGCAGGAGTACCCGATCCGCGTGTTGAGCCACCGCCGCGCCGGCGAGGACGCGGTGGCCAGCGTGCGCGACCTGTGGCCGCTGCTGCTCACTGCGATCGCCTCGGCGTGCATCGCCTACCTCGCTTTCTACGCGTCGGGTGTCAACGGCCTGAAGCAGCTGGCCGTGTTCACCATCGTCGGCCTGCTCGCCGCCGGCTTCAGCACGCGCTACCTGCTGCCGTACCTGCTGCCGGCGCGGGTGCGCGACGTCGCCGCGCTGCCGTGGCTCAAGCGCCTGCGCACGGCGGCCGACGCGTTGCCGCGGCCGCGCTGGATTCCCTGGGCGGTGGCCGTGCTGATCGTCGCACTGCTCGCGCTGGGGCGCGGGCCGTTCTGGCAGAACGATCTGGCCGCGCTCACCCCGCTACCGACCGACCTGCTGCAGCGCGACGCCCGCCTGCGCGCGGCGCTGGGCGCGCCGGACGTGCGTTACCTGCTGGTGCTGGAAGCGTCGACGCCCGAGGCCGTGCTTGCGCTGTCAGAGAAACTCGAGCCGAAGGTGGACGCGCTGGTCGCGGGCAAGGCGGCCGACGCCATCGAGCTGCCCTCGCGCTACCTGCCCAGCGCGGCGACGCAGCTTGCGCGCCAGCACAAGCTCCCGCACCGCGCGACGCTGGAACAGGCGCTCGCGCAGGCCACCGACGGCCTGCCGTTCCGGCGCGACCTGTTCGCGCCGTTCGTGGCCGACGTGGAAACCGCGCGCAGCCTGCCACCGCTCACGCCACAGGCGTTCGCGGCCAGCCCGCTGGGCCAGCGCCTGGCCGCGATGCTGGTCGAGCGCGATGGCCACTGGCTGGGCCTGGGTACCGTCAGCGGCGTGCACGATGCCGCGGCGCTGGCGACCCTGGCGCAAGGCGGCAGCGGCGCCGTGCGCGTGCTCGACCTCAAGGGCGCCGCCGAATCGCTGGTGGTCGCCTACCGCACGCGCATCCTGCAGGCCTTGCTCGTCGCCACGATCCTGCTGGTGCTGACCATCAGCCTGGCCCTGCGCAGCCTTCGCCGCGCCTGGCACGTGCTCGCGCCGATGACCCTGGCGACCTTCCTGGTACTGGCGGTCGAGCGCGTGGCCGGCGTGCAGGTCTCGCTGTTCCACCTGGTCGCGCTGATCCTGGCCGGCGGATTGGGGCTGCACTACGCACTGTTCTTCGAACGCGACACCGGCGACGCGGCCGAGCAGCGGCGCACGCTGCACGCCACCCTGGTGTGCGTGCTGTCCGCGCTGCTGGTATTCGGCATGCTGGCCTGGGCCACCATCCCGGTGCTGCGCGCGATCGGCCTTACCGTGAGCCTGGGCGTGGCCTTCCATTTCTGCCTTTCCATCCTGATGGCGCCGCACGCGCAGGCCGGACATGCTGCCGAAGAGTGACTGGGCGCACCTGATCCCGCACGCCGGCGGCATGTGCCTGCTCGATACGGTGCTCGACTGGGACGCGGACACCCTCCACGCCACCAGCGAGGGCCATGCGCGGGCCGACCACCCGCTGCGCGGCCCGGATGGCCTGCACGCGGTGCACCTGGCCGAATACGGCGCGCAGGCGATGGCCGTGCACGGCGCCTTGCGCGCGCGGGCGCAGGGCGTCGAAACGGTGCGTCCGGGCATGCTGGTGAGCCTGCGCGAGGTGCGGCTGGCGGTCGAGCACGTCTCCGCAAATGGACGCCTGGACGTCCATGCGCAGTGTCTCTACGCCGATGATGCCGGCGCGCAGTACACCTTCCGCGTCGAGCAGGGCGGGCAGCTGCTGGCCAGCGGCCGCGCCGCGGTGATCCATCCCGAAGGACCGATGCCATGAACACGAATCCCTCTTCCCGCCGTGCCCTCGTCACCGGCGGAAGCGGCGACCTCGGTGGCGCGATCTGCCGCGCGCTGGCGACGGCCGGCTACCAGGTGATCGTGCACGCCAACACCTGGCCCACGCGCGCCGAAGCGGTGGCGGCGGCGATCCGTGAGGAAGGCGGGCAGGCCAGTGCGATCGCCTTCGACGTCACCGATGGCGTCGCCACGCACGCCGCGCTGGAAGGGCTGCTGGCCGACGGCCCGATCCACGCCGTGGTCAGCAACGCCGGCGCGCACGACGACGCGCCGATGGCCGGCATGCGCGCCGAGCAGTGGCAGCGGGTCATCGACATTTCGCTCAACGGTTTTTTCCACGTCGTGCAGCCGCTGCTGCTGCCGATGGCGCGCGTGAGCTTCGGCCGCGTGGTGGCGGTGGGCTCGGTGGCGGGCCAGGTCGGCAACCGTGGCCAGGCCAACTACGCCGCGGCCAAGGCGGGCCTGCACGGCGCGGTGAAGTCGCTCGCGCGCGAGATGGCCTCGCGCGGCATCACCGCCAACGTGGTGGCGCCCGGCGTGATCGAGGGGCGGATGATCGGCGAGGCGTTCCCGCCCGAGCGCCTCCGCGAGATGGTACCGGCGCAGCGCGCCGGCAAGCCGGAGGAAGTCGCTGCGCTGGTGGCGTTCCTTTGCTCGGACGCGGCCGGCTACATCAACGGCCAGGTGATCGGTATCAACGGCGGCATGGCTTGACGCGATCGGGCAACGGCTGTCCCGAGCCTCCTCGCTAACGCCGGGCTCGGCCCCACTGCGGCGCCAACTACCGAGCCTTCCCCCGCGAACGCGGGGGAAGGTGCCGACAGGCGGATGGGGGCGCTTTTGGGCGATATCCGCAGGGAGCGTTTTTCGCAAGACCTCCCCCCATCCGCCCTTCGGGCACCTTCCCCCGTAAACGGGGGAAGGACTAGGCAGCTCTCCAGCCCGCGCAACGCGACGGGACTTGGTCAACCGCGGCGCCAACTACCGAGCCTTCCCCCGCGAACGCGGGGGAAGGCGCCGACAGGCGGACGGGGACGCATTTGGGCGATATCCGCAGGGAGAGTCTTTCGCAAGACCTCCCCCCATCCGCCCTTCGGGCACCTTCCCCCGTAAACGGAGGAAGGATTCGGTAACCACTCTTTTCCAGCCGGCGCAAGCGATGGGGCTTGGTCCACCGCGGCGCCAACTACCGAGCCTTCCTCCGCGAACGCGGGGGAAAGGATTCGGTAAACGCTCGTATCCGTCCCTGCAACCGCGACGGAGCTCGCCATCTCAGCCGCGGGCCGGTTGTGCCTTGCCCGTGCGGATGGCTTCCTGCAATAGCTGCTCCATCTGCTGCTCGGCCTTGTGAGTAACGTCCTGCTGGCGTTGTGCGAGCTTCTGCTGCTGCGCATCGAAAGCTGCCTGCTGCGATTCCAGTTCGCGCTGCTTTGCGGCGATGTCGTGCCGCATGGCGGCGTGCCGCTGCTCGAGCCGGGCCTGCCGCTGCTCGAGCGAACGCTGGCGTGCCTCATGCGCACGGGCGGCGGCTTCCTCCGAGCCTGCGCCGACTTCCACCGCCTCGGCAGCAAGTTCGGCTGCCTGGCCGGCAAGTTCCGCCTGTTGGCGGGCAAAGTCTGCGTCACGCTCGGCCAGCCCGGCCTGCTGGCCGGCCAGGCGTCCTTGCTCCCCGGCCAGCCTGCCCTGTTCGCTCGCCATGTCGGTCACCGGCGCGTAGATCGCCTTGGCCTGCGCGATCACAGCCGGGTCGTGCACGACATACGTCTTGTCTTCATGCCGGAACCAAACCAGGGGGTCGCCGCCACGATGCATCCGCTGCGCGGCGGACACGTCGGCCCGGGTACCGCTGATGATCGTGGTGTCGCCATCGAAGATCGCCAGGCCACTGCGCGCACCCGCGTCCATCTCGACATGCACCTGGTTGCCGAAGCTGGCCAGGCCCGGCGGCGGGGGCGGCGGGGGCGAGGGCGGAGCCGGCGGAGCGGGGGGCGCCGGCGGCAGCGCGGGAGGAGCCGGTGGTGGCGGCGGCGGGATGCGGACGTGCGCTGCCCGGGTGGCCGGTGTCGGCCGTGCAGCGGGTGACGCAGACGCCGCGGGCGCCGGCCGTGCTGCCGGAAGCGGCGTCGCAACCGGTGTTGGGGTGGCTGGCGCAACCGCACTGCCGGCGGTGACGCGGTAGGGCACCACGCCCGCCACCGCGATCGCAACAAGCAGCAGCCAGCCGCGGCTGCGGCGGGAAGTGGCCTCGATGTGCTGCAACATGGTCAGTCGCCTCTTGAGGTTGTGGAACGTGGGGGACGCACCGGCCAGGCCGGAGGGGAGCGGTGTGGCCACGCCCAGCCGCAGCAGCAGCCGACCGTAGGCCTGTGGGGCGCCGCCGGTCGCAGCGAGCGCCTGGGCGTCGCAGGCGGCCTCGCGGCTGAGCGCGTATTCGCGCATCGCCCAGGCCACCAGCGGATGGAAGAAGAACAGCCGTTGCGCCAGCGCGGGGATCCACCCCAGCCACAGGTCGCCGCGGCGCAGGTGCGCCAGTTCGTGCGCGATGGCCATCGCCGTCTCCTCGTCGGAGAGGCGTGCGTCGGCCGGAAACAGCACCAGGGGATGCCAGGCACCGAGTACCTGCGGCGAGCCGATGCTCGGCGAGAGCGCAAGCTGTGGCGCGCGGCGCAGGCCCAATCGCCCGGCCAGCGCCTGGCAGGCGCCCTGCCAGGCCGCTGGCGCCGGCTGTGCCCCGATACGGGCCCGTGCGACACGCCAGCGTTGACGCACGACCTGTGCGATCTGCAGTGCCACGCCGCCGAGCCAGGCCGCAAGCAGCAGCGCAGCCCATGGGAATGGCGGTTCCTGCGCGGGCAGGTCGGTGGCCGCGGTCGTCATCGGCGTCGTGTGGGTCGCCATCGGCAGCATCACGACCGGGGGCGCGCGCGTGACCATGACCGGCGATTCCTTGGGCGCCGGCAGCCAGTGCAACTGCAACGGCGCGTGCCAGGCCAGGCCCAGCACCAGCTGCGCGCCGACCAGCCACCAGAGCATGCAGCGCACCGCGGCCGGCAGCCGCGGGAGCAGGCGGCAGACCAGGGCAACCGCGCCGATCAGCAGGCACGCCTGCGCCGAGGTCCACAGCAGACGGGCCGAAAGCGCGTCGAGCAAACCGGCAAAGAGAGACATGGCTTTAGGACTCCTTGCGCCGTGACTGCAACTGCGCCACCAGCGCCTCCAGTTCAGCCAACTCGGTGTCGCTCACTTCGGCGCGTTCGGACAGGTAGGCGACGAACGGCGAAACCGAGCCGCTCAGGGTTTTCTCCACGAAACTGCCGACCGCGTGGCGCATGGCCTCGCCGGGCGCGGTCGCCGGGCTGTAGCGGTAGACGCCACCGGCCTGGCGGCGCTTGAGGTAACCCTTGCCGCGCAGGCGCTCCATCATGGTCAGCACGGTCGAGCGGGCCAGGCCACGCGTTTCGCCGAAGCCGGCGGCGACCTCACCGACCGAGGCGGGGGCGTGTTCGGCCAGGTAATGGAGCAGGGCGAGTTCCTGGTCACCGATGGTGGGGCGGGGCATGGCGGCTTTCCTGACTACAGTTGTAGTCAAGCTAGCGCTGACTACATTTGTAGTCAATAGGTCGATGGTTTAGCGGATAAGGCCCCCTCGTCCCTGTGGAGAGCGGGCTGGGCCCGGTTGGCTCCCTCTCCCCCAGCACTTATCAGGGATGGGGGAGAGGGCTGGGGTGAGAGGGCACGGCTTGCGGGGAGGGCCGGCGGGAGCGCTGCGGAAAAGCCTCGCCGTTTCGAATACCCCGGCGAGCCCCGGCCCCTCACCCCAACCCTCTCCCCGCAGGGGAGAGGGAGCTGGGAGGTCTATGGCAGGGGGATGTGGGGGCCGCCGGTAAAGACCGTCTGCCGCCCGCCGAGTGCGTGCACTCCCGGCCATCGATGCCGCGCGGATGCCGGCGTTCGATGCCGGTAATCGACAGCAGCGGGCTGTGGGCAGCACGTCACCCAAGCCAGGCTCATCGGTGCCTCGCGCATGCGAGACATGAGCCTCTCAGAACGCCATGTCGAACGCCACTTCGCCCTGCACGCCGACCTGGTAGGCCGACACCCGCCGTTCGAAGAAGTTGGTGACTTCCTGCACGTCCTGCAGGTCCATGAAGTCGAACGGGTTGGTGGCGCCGTATTTCTTCGGCAGGCCGAGCTGCACCAGGCGCTGGTCGGCGCAGTACTCCAGGTACTGGCGCATGTCCTTGACCGACAGCCCGGCCACGCCGCCGGAGAGCACGTCGTGCGCGAATTGCGTCTCGCAGTCGATGGCTTCCTCCAGCATCTGCTCGACCTGCAGGCGCAGCTCATCGTCGAACAGCTCAGGCTCCTCCGCGCGCACGGTGCGCACCACTTCAAAGGCAAAGGCCATGTGGCCCGATTCGTCGCGGAACACCCAGTTGGTGCCGGAGGCCAGCCCGTGCAACAGGCCGCGCGAGCGCAGGTAGTAGACGTAGGCGAAAGCGGCGTAGAAGAACAGGCCCTCGATGCAGGCGGCAAAGCAGATCAGGTTCAGCAGGAACTGCCGGCGCTGCTCGCGGGTTTCGATGCGGCGCAGATGGTGGACCGAATCGATCCACCGGAAGCAGAACGCGCCCTTGGCGCGGATCGAGGGAATCGCCTCGATCGCCGCGAACGCCTTGTGCCGCTCGGCCGGGTCGGGAATATAGGTATCCAGCAGGGTCAGGTAGAACTGCACGTGCAGCGCTTCCTCGTACAGCTGGCGCGAGAGGTACATGCGCGCTTCGGGCGCGTTGACGTGCTGGTAGAGGTTGAGCACCAGGTTATTGGCCACGATGGTGTCGCCCGTGGCGAAGAAGGCGACCAGTCGTTGGATCAGGTGGCGCTCGGCGGGCCCCATTTTGCCGTTGAGATCGTTGAGGTCGGGCGCGAAGTCGACCTCGTCCACCGTCCAGGTGTTGCGAATGGCGGCGCGGTACATCTCATAGAACGCCGGGTAGCGCATCGGGCGCAGGGTGAGGGCGTAGCCGGGGTCGAGCAGTTGGCTGGTCATGGGTGTGCCTTTGATTCTTCTTTCTCCCCTTCGGGAGAAGGTGCCCGAAGGGCGGATGAGGGTGCGGACCTTGCGCGGGATTCGGACGCACGGTCCTTCGGCTTGGGCGGTGCGCGCTTACGCGCGGGGCGAGCGCGCTTCGTGCACGCGGACACCCTCCTGTAGGAGCGCACCCTGTGCGCGACCGGACGTCCAGACTGCGTCGTTCGTGGTAGGGGCCGTACCCTCACCCCCGCGGTGTCCCGGTGGCAGAAAGGCTTTCAGACCTCGTAGTCGTCGTGGACGAACTTGCTGATGTA
This sequence comes from Frateuria sp. GZRR35, assembly GCF_051900415.1. Taxonomy (NCBI): domain Bacteria; kingdom Pseudomonadati; phylum Pseudomonadota; class Gammaproteobacteria; order Lysobacterales; family Rhodanobacteraceae; genus Frateuria; species Frateuria sp. GZRR35. The sequence goes on along the minus strand of NZ_JBHZGL010000005.1, from coordinate 137,224 downwards.
CGTGGCCAGGCCCTCGCCCGCTTCCGCCAGGATCTGCATGTTCCGCACGTGCTCGGCACCCGCGCTGGCTGCCGAATACCGGTAATCCTTGCCGTTGACGAACCAAACCTGGATCCAGTCGGCGCCCAGTTCGTAGGCGACTACCCCCGAATGGCCGTCCAGATTGCGATATGGCTGCATGCGCCTCTCCCATCACTGGCAGGCCTCGCAATACTCCGGATTCTCCAGTGAACAGAACACCGCTGCGCTCGCCTGTTGCTGGTCCGGCGCGGCGACGGTGGTCTTGGCGATCTTCGTCGCCGGGCGCGAGCGCAGGTAATAGGTGGTCTTGATGCCCGCCTTCCAGGCGTACATGTACATCGAGGAAAGCTGCCCGATGTTTGGATTCTCCATGAACAGGTTCAGCGACTGGCTCTGGTCGATATACGCCCCGCGCGCGGCGGCCAGGTCGATCAAGGCCTTCTGCGGCAGCTCCCATACGGTGCGGTAGACCTGGCGCAGGCGCTCGGGAATCGCCGCGATGCCCTGGATCGAGCCCTCGGCCAGCTTGATCGCGTCGCGCACCTCGGCGGTCCACAGCCCCAGTGTCTTGAGCTCCTCGACCAGATAGCGGTTGACCACCAGGAAGTCGCCCGAGAGCGTCTCGCGCTTGAACAGGTTGGACACCTGCGGCTCGATGCACTCGTAGCAGCCGGCGATCGAGGCAATGGTGGCGGTGGGCGCGATGGCGATCAGCAGCGAGTTGCGTAGGCCGCCGGCCTGGATGCGCGCACGCAAGGCATCCCAGCGCGCGGAGTCGCTGACTGACGCCTGCGGCCAGTAGTCGAACTGCAGCTCGCCGCGGGCGGCGCGGGTCTGGCCGAAGCCCGGGTGCGGGCCGGCCTGCTCGGCCAGCGTGCAGGACTCGTCCAGCGCGTGGAAGTAGATTTCCTCGGCGATGCGGGTCGACAGCGCCAGCGCCTCGGCCGAGTCGAACGGCAAGCGAAGCTGGAACAACGCATCCTGCAGGCCCATCACGCCCAGGCCCACGGGACGCCACTTCTGGTTGGCGCGCCGGGCCGTCGCGATCGGATAGAAGTTGAGGTCGATCACCCGGTCGAGCTGCCGCACGGCGGTGCGCACGGTGTCGGCGAGCTTGTCGAAGTCGAAGGCGCCATCGCCGAGGTGGCGCGCCAGGTTGATCGAGCCCAGGTTGCACACCGCCGTCTCGTCGGTGCCGGTGACTTCCAGGATTTCCGTGCACAGGTTGGACAGGTGGATCACGTTGTCCGGCTCGGCCGTCTGGTTGCCGGTGGCGTTGCAGCGATCCTTGAAGGTCATCCAGCCGTTGCCGGTCTGCGCCAGCGTGCGCAGCATGCGCGCGTAGAGCTCGCGCGCCTTGACCGTCTTCACGGCAAGGCCCGCCGCTTCCGCGTCGCGGTAGGCGCGCTCGAAGGCCACGCCCCACAGGTCCACCAGTTGCGGCACCGCCTTCGGATCGAACAGCGACCAGTCGCCGTCGGCCTCGACGCGGCGCATGAACTCGTCGGGGATCCAGTTGGCGAGATTCAGGTTGTGCGTGCGCCGTGCCTCGTCGCCGGTGTTGTCGCGCAGCTCCAGGAACTCCTCGACGTCGGCGTGCCAGGGCTCGACGTACACGCAGCACGCACCCTTGCGCTTGCCGCCCTGGTTGACCGCGGCGACCGAGGCATCGAGCGTCTTCAGCCACGGCACCAGCCCGTTGGAATGGCCATTGGTGCCGCGGATCAGCGAGCCGCGCGAGCGCACGCGGGTGAACGCCAGGCCAATGCCGCCGGCGAACTTGGACAGCTTGGCGACGTCCGCGTACTTGTCGTAGATCGCTTCCAGCGAATCGGCCGGCGAGTCGAGCAGGAAGCAGGAAGAGAGCTGCTCGTGCGCGGTGCCCGCATTGAACAGTGTGGGTGAGCTGGGGATGTAGTCGAGCGAGGAAAACAGGCGGTAGAGCTCCAGCGCCTCGCCCACGTCGTTGCCGCCGAGCGCGCAGGCGATCCGCATGAAGAAGTGCTGCGACGTCTCGATCACCTTGCGCGTCTGTGGGTGGCGCAGCAGGTAGCGGTCGTACACCGTGCGCAGGCCGAAGTACTCGAAGCGGCGGGTCGCGAGCGGATCGATCGCGTCGTTCAACTTGCGCGCGTGCGCGGTGACGAAATCGCGCAGGCGCGCGTTGAGCAGGCTTAAGCTCGCGCCGCGCGCGATCGACTGCGAGAAGCTCTGGATCTCCTGCCCGCGCACTTCCTTGTCGATGTAGGCGCCGAGCAGGCGCGCGGCGAGCTGGCCGTATTCGGGCTCCTCCGCGGTGAGCGCGGCGGCGGTACGGATCGAGAGCTGGTCCAGCTCCGCCGTGCTGGCGCCGTCGTACAGGCCGCCGATGGTTTTCAGCGCCACGCGCAGCGGGTCGACCGCGTGCAGACCATCGGCGTTGCGCGTTACCGCGCGCACGATCTTGTTGACGTCCACGCTTTCGGTGGCGCCGTTGCGCTTGGTCACGCGCATCTGCGCGGGACTGTGCGGAGGGGTCAGGGCAAAGCTGTCGTCGGCATGCGCGGGCGTGCCTTCGGGGGAAGGAGTGTCGAGGGTGTCCATGCGGAAGCTCCGGAAGGGAAGCCGCCGCGCCGATACGGAGGAGAACGCACCGACGCGACGGTTCCGAAAACGTCAAACGCCTGCTCCCGCGCGCAGGGCCTGAGGGCTCGCTTCCGATGGACGGCACGCCCCACGCGGGCGCCAGAACGCCCGCATGCGACGCGCCTCCCCGCGGAAGCGGTCACCCGCGCTGGGTCGCGACAGGGTCGGGCGGCCGCGTCTCATGGAGCGCGACCGCCGGCCCATGGGGCCCGGCGTGCCGGCAGGTCTTCGGACTCGCGGACACCGGATCGTTCGATCCGTCCTACTTGCCCTCGCTTCCCAGGCGCTGCGGCCCAGTGCATGTGAGGACGTTCGTTTCCGCTTACCGCTGCGGGGCAGTTCCGGATTCGCACCGGATTCCCTTTTAAGCCCGACCGACAGTCGCGTCTGGACGGGCACCGACGAGACACAACATATCGGGGAGGTTGGCGGCGGTCAACCCATGATTTAGTGGTGCGAAGCTGAGGTCGAGTCTGCCGCCGACATCCCGGCTACACCTATTTGTAGGAGCCCGCTTGCGGGCGATGCTTTGGATGCAGGGGCACAAAAGCGTCGCCTACAAGTCGGCTCCCACGGGCTGTCCGACGAGTGCTGACAACGCCGCGCTCACCTGTCCGCCACGAGTGCGTGCCTATCGTCGCGAGCCATACCCAGCCACAACGGGAGCGGATGATGGCCACGACGAAAACCGCCAGGCGCGGCACCGGCACCGGCACCGGCAAGGCGGTAGCGAAAGAGCGGCAGGTGCAATCGCAGATCGATGCCGAGGACAAGCAGAAGCAGAAGGCCAAGGCGAGCAAGTCCGCGAGCAAGAAGAGCGCCGCCAAGAAACAGCCCGGCCAGACCAGCCCTCGCCCCAAACCGCGTCCGCCGCTGCCCGAGCAGCATCTGAGCAAGCCCGGCAAGGAGGCGAAGCTCAAGCCCCGCCCGCAGTTCGAGGCGCCCGACTACCGCGGCAGCGGCAAGCTCCAAGACATGGGCGCGATCATCACCGGCGCCGATTCGGGCATCGGCCGCGCGGTGGCGGTGTTGTTCGCGCGCGAGGGCGCGGACGTGGCGGTGGTGTACCTGTCCGAGGACGAGGACGCGCGCGAAACCAAACGCTACGTGGAGAAGGAGGGCCGCCGCTGCCTGCTTATCCGCGGGGACGTAAAGGATCCAGACTTCTGCGAGCAGGCGGTGCAACAGACCGTGGACGAGTTCGGCCGTCTGGACGTCCTGGTGAACAACGCGGCGTTCCAGGAACACGCCGACGCGCTGGAGGACATCACCGAAGAACACTTCGACCTCACCATGCGCACCAACATCTATGGCTATTTCCACATGGCCAGGGCGGCGCTGCCGCACCTGCACGAGGGCAGCGCGATCATCAACACCGGCTCGGAAACCGGCCTGTTCGGCAACGCGCACCTGCTCGACTACTCGGCCACCAAGGGCGCGATCCATGCCTTCACCATGTCGCTGGCGAGCAACCTGGTGTCGCGCGGCATCCGCGTCAACGCGGTGGCGCCGGGCCCGGTGTGGACGCCACTCAATCCCGCCGACAAGTCGGCCAAGCAGGTGGCCAAGTTCGGCCAGCAGAACCCGTGGGGCCGACCGGCACAACCGGAGGAGCTCTCGCCTGCGTACGTGTTCCTGGCCGCGCCCAGCTGTTCGAGCTATATCAGCGGCGCGATCCTCCCGGTGATGGGCGGCTCGACGGGCTGACGTCATGCACCTGTCGGACCCGTGGTGGGTGTATGCGCTGCGCGGGGCAGGCGTCTACCTTGGCCTGCTGGTCCTGCTGCGGCTGCTGGGCAAGCGCTCATTCGGCGAGATGACCACCTTCGACATCGTGGTGCTGATGCTGGTCGGCGGCACCTTGCGCACCGCGATCATCGGCGACGACAAGGCGCCGCTGGCGGCGATCATCGGCGTGCTGGCGATCTTCCTGCTGGACAAGGGCATCGCCTGGACCTGCGCGCGCTGGGCCGGCCTGGACCGGCTGGTCGAGGGCAAGGCCAGCCTGCTGGCGCGCGACGGCAAGGTGATCGAGGGCTCGTTGCGCAAGCACGACATGTCCGAGGAAGCCTTCCGCCGCGTACTGCGCGAGAAAGGCTTGCGCGAAGTGGGCGACGTGGCTGAAGTGCGGCTGGAGGCCAACGGCAAGATCAGCGTGCTGAAGGCCTCGAAGCAGTAGCCCGGGCGTCCGGCCGCGAACTGTCGCCAACTCCGGGTGCCCGCGGTAAAGCGGCGGCAGCTCCTCCAGGAGCAAGAGGGATCACCAGGCAAAGTGAAGTGCGCGCAGCGCTTATCCCCCGCCGGGCTTAGTCGCCATCTCTTTTGGGAGGTTCGCCGCAGGCGAGCCAAGTCGCGGGGAGACTCGCAAGAACGACAAGTAAGGCAGCGCTCTCGCAGGCATTCCCGCGAGCCCCGGCCCCTCACCCCACCCTCTCCCCGGAGGGGAGAGGGAGCCAAGTGCGGCGCTCCGGCACCCAAACGCGCAAGCCCTCTTGCCTCAGCTCCCGAGCGCCCGCGGTAAAGCGGCGGCAGCTCCTCTAAGAGCAAGCGACTGACCAAGCAAGGCGAGGCGGTACCTAGCTCTTATCCCTCACCGGGCTTAGCAGGCCATTTCTTTGGTTACTTTCTTTGGGCCAGCAAAGAAAGTGACCCGAGCGCCGGCAGGCGGTCGGAAGCCCGCGGCAGGCGAGCCCAGTCGCGGTGAGGCCACGCAAGGGCGACAACCAATGCAATCTCCGGACGAAACAGTCCCGCGAGCCCCGACCCCTCATCCCAACCCTCTCCCCGGAGGGGAGGGGAGCAGAGCCAGCGCACAACCTATGCTCCCCGCAAGTAGCGCTTCGGCGATGGCGGCCCGAGCCCACCCTAGATCGGCGGCAGGCCGGTCGGCTCGCAGTGCGCTTCGTAGGCCGGGTACAGCCGACCTTCCTCGCGACCGATGCGCTGCTGCAACACGGCCAGCAACTGACCCAGACTGCGCGAGAACGCCTGCGGTTCCGCACTGCCTTCACGATAGGTATCGAAAAAAGCGAGCAACGCAGGCGTGAGCTGCTGCATCTCCTCGGCGTAGCGGCTGGCCAGGACGGACGTGGAAGGGTTCGCGTGCAGGGCCGGGTAAAGCCGGCTGTCCTCCAGACTCAGGTGCGAAAGCATCGCCTGCCTCGCCTTCTGCAGCCGTTCGCGGCCTTCCGGACCAGTCAGCCCAAGGCGTTGCAGTTCGTCGAGCAGGGCGTACAGCTGCGCATGCTGGCCACGCAGGATGTCGGTCAACCTCACGGAGCGCCCTCGCCATCGACCTGATGCCAGTCGGCCGTGCGCTCCAGCCAGGGTGGCACGGCGGCGGCCGGCAGCGGGCGCGAGACGAAGTAGCCCTGCACCTCGTCGCAGTCCATGCGGCGCACCGCGTCGTAGATGCGCCGGGTTTCCACGCCCTCGACCACCACCCGAAAACCCAGGTCGTGCGCCAGCGCCGCGGTCGAGCGCACGATTGCTGCATCGTGGCGGCTGGCGTCCATCGCGCGCACGAAGGACTGGTCGATCTTCAGGCAGGTTGCCGGCATCTGCCGCAACGAGGCGAGATTGCTGTAGCCGGTGCCGAAATCGTCGATGGCAATGCCCGCACCGAGCTCGCGCACCGCCGCCAGGTGGCGGCGGGTCGCGTCGTTGTGCGCCAGCAGCGTGCTCTCGGTGAACTCCAGCTCCAGCGTGCGCGGCTCGACGCCGTAGCGGGTCGCCACGTCCTGCAGTCGCGTGACCAGGTCCGCGTCGAAATCGGCGTTGGAGATGTTGAGCGACAGCCCCACATCGCAGCCGGCGCGGCGCCACGCGGCCAACTGGGCGACACCGTGGTCGAGCACCCAGCCGGTCAGCGAGCGCATCAGGCCGGCGCGTTCGGCCAACGGCACGAACTGGCCCGGCGGTACTTCGCCCAGGGTCGGGTGGCGCCAGCGTGCGAGCGCCTCCATGGCGATGCAGCGGCCGTCACTCAGGCGTACGCGCGGCTGGTAATGCAGGTAGAGCTCGGTGCGCTCGGTCAGCGCGGCGGCCAGCTCGGTGACCAGGAAAAACTCCTGGCGGTGCCGTTCGTCCTGGCTGCGCTCGTACAACGCCCAGCCGCGCGGGTTGCGCTGGGCAGCGTAGGAGGCGCTCATCACCTGGCGCAGCGGATCGGAGCCGTCGAGCTGGCGCACGTCCAGGTCGAGCAGGCCGACGCCAGGCTGCAGGGTGAGCGGGATGTCCAGGCAGTCGAACGGTGTACGCAGGCGGGCGACCAGCGCGTCGAGCTGGGTGGTTTCCAGGGGTTTGTCGCCGTCGGGCAGTACCGCGGCGAAACGGGTGACGCCGACCTGGTAGAGGTTCGTGCATGGCGGCATCCAGTCGAGCACGCGCGCGGCCACGGCGCGCATCAGCTCGTCGGCATAGGGGAAGCCCATCGCGCGCACGAAGGCATTGAAGCGCTCCACCGGCGCCACTTCGATGGCAATCAGCCAGGCGCGCTGCGCGCCGTTCTTGTGGCGGCTGCGCAGGTCTTCGAAGAACGCGCTGCGGTGCGGCAGCTGGGTGACCGGGTCGGTGCGCCCGAGGTAGCTGCCCAGCACCACGCCGGCACCGGCCAGTCGGGCGGCATCGCGCAGGGCGGCCAGTCCGGCCTCGTCCAGGCCGCTGCGCGGGGGATGGTCCATCACGCATAGCGCGCCGACGTGCCTGCCGCTTAGGGTGAACACCGGTTCGCAGGCGAAGAAACGCAGGGTGGCCGGCGAGGGGCCGGTCAGGGGTGGCGTGTCGCGATAGCGCGCGTCGGCGGCGATGTCCGGCAGCACCTGGCCGGCACCGCGACGCGCGGCTTCCAGATAGAGCGGGTGCAGAACATGGGGAGTGCGCGGCCCGGCATCGCGGCTGTACCAGTAGGCGCTGCCGCTATCGAGCACCAGCGCGACCATCGCCACGCCCAGCGACGCGGAGGCGAGGTGGGCGACCGAATCGAAGCCCGGAACGGTGTAATGGTCGCCCGCGGCCAACGGGCCTGTCTCGTCGCTGGAGGCGGATTCCCCATCCAGGGCGGTCGCCTCCAGCGCGTGCTCCACGGTCGTATGCATGGCGTTCTCCCTCCGGCCGACCTGGTGGGAACCGCTTGTAACCCCTCCGGCCAGAGTACTTCGGCGGCGTCGACGGCCGCAATGCGGAAAAAAGAAATGCGGCGGGCGATGAGGCTCCTGCTGGAACCAGCCGTTCGTTCCTGCAGCTGAAGGCCTATTCGGGGCGGTGCGGTAGCGCCAGGTATTCCTCGCTCTGCATCTCGATCAGCCGCGATTCGGTGCGGCTGAACTCGGCGCGGTGGCGTTCGCCGTCGTACAGCTCGGTGATCGGCGCGGCGGCGGACAGCACGAGCTTGACGTGGCGGTCGTAGAACTCGTCGACCATCAACAGGAAGCGCCGCGCGGCGTCCTCGCTGTAGATCGAGAACTGCGGCACGCCGGACACGATCACCGTGGGCACCCGCCGCGCCAGCGCGATGTAGTCGGCCACCGCGCGTGGGCCCTCGCACAGCGCCTCGAACTCGAACCACAGCACGCCCGGCGCCTGCCGGCGCAGCGGGATCGGGCGGCCATTGACGTCCAGCGTGCCGCCCTCGTGTGCTTCGCCCTGCGCCTGGCTGGCAAAGATCCGCGCCAGCGCGCGCTCGGCCTCGGCGCCCGGCGGGGTCAGGTAGACCGGCGCCTGGGTCAGCGCGCGCAGGCGCCAGTCGCGTGGGGAGACCATCTCCACCACGTGGCAGTGCCGCTCGATCAGTGCAATGGCGGGCAGGAAGCGCGCCCGTTGCAGGCCGTCGCGGTAGAGGTTCTTCGGTGGCGTGTTGGAGGTGGTGACCAGCGCCACGCCGCGACGGAACAGGGCATCCAGCAGGTTGGCCAGGATCATCGCGTCGCCGATGTCGTTGACCAGGAACTCGTCCAGGCACAGCACGCGGCAGCGCCCGGCCAGGCGTTCGGCGACGTCCTCCAGCGGATCAGCGCGCTCGCCCAGTTCGCGCAGGTGTGCGTGCACCTCGCCCATGAAACGGTGGAAATGCCGGCGCAGCGCCACGCCGTGCGGCAGGCTGGCGGCGAACAGGTCCATCAGGAAGGTCTTGCCGCGGCCGACGCTGCCCCACAGGTACAGGCCCGGCACCGGCGGACGCTCGTCGTCGCCGAACAGCGATTTCAGTCGCCCGAAAAGCCCGCCGTTGTCCGGCGTGGCGCACAGAGCCGCGTGCATGCGGTCGAATTCCGGCAGCACGGCGAGCTGCGCGGGGTCGGCTTCCCAGCGATGGGCAGCGACGCCGTCGTGGTAGCGGGCGGAAGGGGTGAGGTCGGTCATGGAGCGGGGGCGGCCAGGGCATGCGTGGATTGCTCCTCTCCCTGCCTGCAGGGAGAGGCCAGGAGGCGGGTGTCCACGTTGGCGTGGGCCCCCTCCCCGACCCTCCCCCGTACGCAGGGGAGGGGGGATGAGCAGGTCATCCCGTGCGCCGTGGCGGCAGCCACGGCTGCACGGCATGCTTGACCGCGCCGCGCAGGTCCATCAGCCGGCGATGGAAGAAATGGCTGGTCTCGGGCATGCGCACCACGTCGGGTTCGACCGGCAGGCTCTCGATCCAGTCGAACACGGCCTGCGGCTCGACCACTTCGTCGGCCTCGCCCTGCACGATCAGCCAGGGGCACTGCGGCACGTCGATGTCGGTCAGCGCGAAGCGCCCGGCCGGCGGTGCGATGCTGACCAGCGCCGCGGCGCCCAGGCGCGCGGCGTTGCGGATGGTCACGTAGCTGCCGAAGGAGAACCCGGCCAGCCACAGCACGTCGTCGGGGCGGACGCGGCGCACCCAGGCGACTACCGCGGCCAGGTCCTCGCCTTCGCCGTTGCCCTCGTCGTAACTGCCTTCGGAGGTGCCGGTGCCGCGGAAGTTGAAGCGCACGGTGTCCAGCCCCGACTCGCGCAGGCTGCGCTCGACCATCGTCACCACCTTGTTGTGCATGGTGCCGCCCTGCACGGGGTTGGGGTGGCAGATCACCGCCACGCCGCTTCGGGCGTCGGCGGGCGCGGCGACGTTGCCGATCGCCTCCAGCTTGCCGACCGGGCCGTCGAGCGCGAAGCTCGCTTCTTCGCTCGGGAACGAGGCGGGATTGTCGGGAACGGTGATGGGCGTCATGCGCACAATGATAACCGTCGTGGCCGTGCATCGGCCGTCGTGCCGGGCACCGACGTGAACCACCTGGCGCACGCGCTGCTCGCCGGAGCCGACGGGGATCGTGTGCTCGGTGGAGTGCTCGGAGACTTCGTACGCGGCACGCCGGATCGGTCGTTGCCGGCCGGCGTGCGCGAGGGCATCGCGCTGCACCGGGCGATCGACGGCTACACCGACAGCCACCCGGAAGTCGTGGCGGCGCGCGCGTTGTTCGAGCCGCCGTACCGGCGCTACGCGGGCATCGCGCTGGACATGTGGTTCGATCATCTGCTCGCGCGCGACTTCGCCCGCTGGTCGCCGCTGCCGCTGGCGGGCTTCTCGACCGGCCTGCGCGGGTTGCTGCAACGGCAGGACGCGCTGCTGCCGCCGACCGCACGGCGTTTCGCGCACTACATGCAGGCCAACGACCTGCCCGCCGCCTATGCCGACCCGGCGGTGCTGGATCGCGCACTGGCCGGCATCGGCCAGCGCCTGCAGCGCGACAACCCACTGGGGCGGATGCTGCCGGTGCTGCAGGAAATGGATGCGCCGCTGCAGGCGCGCTTCGATGCGTTCTTCCCGCAGCTGCAGCGGTTCGCGCACGCGTGGACTCCGTAGGCGGCGCCCGCATCGCGGGATCGAGGGTGCCCGCGGCGAGGCGTGCGTGAAAAGCCTTCGAGGGCGTCGGCGAGGCTGACCCTCATCCAACCCTCTCCCCGGAGAAAAAGGGGCGAACAAAAAAACGCCGCCCGGTGGGCGGCGTTTCGATGATGGTTTTTCTGTCAGGCGAGCTTACTTGGCCTGGCTGACGATCCACTTGACCGTGCTGGCGACCTGCTCGTCGGTGAGCGAGGGCATGCCGCCCTTGGGGGGCATGAAGTTGCCGTCCGGGCCGTGGTAGCCCTCGATCGCGTGCTTGACCAGGGTGTCGATGCCCTGCGCGATGCGCGGCGCCCAGGCGGCCTTGTCGCCCAGCTTGGGCGCGCCGGCCACGCCGGCGGTGTGACAGCTGTGGCACAACCCTTCGTAGATCGTCTTGCCGTCGGTGCTGCCGCCGAAGGCGACCTGCGAGGCGGCGGCCTTGGCGGCGGCGTCCTGCGCGGCCAGCATCGCGGCGCGGCCGGTGTCGCCGGCGTACACCGCGCCGGCCGGGGCCAGGCGCTCGGCGACGCGCTGCGCTGCGTGCGGGTTGGTTTCCTTCGCCGCGTGGGAGTAGATGCTGTAGGCCATGATCAGCAACACCAGCGCCAGTACGTGCAGACCGGCGATCAGCCAGCTGAACTGGCGGATGAAGCTCTGGTCCGATTTGGTCATGGAACCGCTCACGCAAGTAACTCCAGATAATCAGTGGACGGGCCGGCGAGCCTCTAGACTGGCCGGCGCGGGGCAGACAAGACGCCGATTATAGATCAAAGCGCGCGGTAAGGTTCAGGCCGGACCCGCGATGCGATCGACGGCAGAGCGCCGCCGGTCACGTGTCATCGGTCATGGGGCACCCCTGTCAACTGGCATTGTCCAAGGCCGTTGCTGTAACCCTATGCTTTTCACAGGGTCGGCCCTGGCTGCGCGCCGTGCAGCCTGCAGGGGTTCGACAACATCCGGGAGCTTTATCAATGTCGCGTTTTTGGAAGATCGCGCTGATCGTGGTGGTGGTGCTGGTGCTGGCCTTCGTGGGTCTGCGCCTGATGCACAAGCCGGGCGGTCAGCCAGGGCAGGCCAATGCCCAGGGCCAGGGAAAAGAAGGCCAGCAACCGCCGGTGCCGGTCACCGTGGTGCCGGTGGCGCGCCAGGACGTACCGGTGTACCTCACGGCGCTGGGCACGGTGCAGGCGCTCAACACGGTGGCGATCAGCCCGCAGGTGAGCGGCCGCCTGATCAGCCTGGAGTTCACCGAGGGCCAGCCGGTGAAGAAGGGCCAGGTGCTGGCGCTGATCGATCCGCGTACCTTCCAGGCAACGTATGACCAGGCCGTGGCGCGGCTCCACCAGGACCAGGCGCAGCTGGCCACCGCCAAGGCCAATTACTCGCGCAGCCAGGAGCTGGGCCCGAAGGGCTACATCGCCAAGCAGGACCTGGACGCACTGCACAACACCGTGCGCCAGCTCGAAGCCACCCTCGCCTCCGACCAGGCGCAGATCCGCGACGCCGAAGTGCAGCTGGGCTACACCAAGGTGGTCTCGCCGATCGATGGCCTGGCCGGCATCCGCGGGGTCGACCCGGGCAACGTGGTCACCACCACCAGCACCATCGTCACACTGACCCAGCTGCACCCGATCAACGTGATGTTCAACCTGCCCGAGCAGAACCTGGACATGGTGCGCCAGGCCGCGATGGGCGAGGGCGAACTGTCCGTGGCCGCGCTCGATCGCGGCGATGCGCACGTGATCGCCGATGGCGGCGTGCTCAAGGTGATCGACAACCAGATCGATGCCAGCACCGGCACGTTCCGTCTGAAGTCGGAATTCCCGAACCAGAAGAACGAGTTGTGGCCCGGCCAGTTCGTCAATGTGCGGCTGAAGGTGCGCACCGTCGGCGGCGGCCTGGTGATCCCCGCGCAGGCGGTGCAGCGCGGGCCCGACGGGGATTACGTCTACCTGCTGCAGCAGGACAACACGGTCAAGATGCAGCCGGTGCAGGTCGCGCAGGAAGTGGGCGACAGCGCGGTGATGATCGCCAGCGGGCTGACCCAGGGCCAGAAGGTGGTCACCGAAGGCCAGTTCCGCCTCAAGCCCGGCAGCAAGGTCAATCCGCTCAAGCCCGGCGAAGTGCCACCGGCGCCGACCAAGGAAGAGCTGGAGAAGGCCAAAAAGAATGGCGGCGGTCGCCGCGGGCACTGATGGCTTCCGGTGCCTCCCCCTGCTCGCAGGGGGAGGCTGGGAGGGGGTAGGCGGAACTTGCCGCAGCGTGTGGAACCCTTCCCCGACCCTCCCCTGCACGCGGGGGAGGGAGTGACACATCACGCGGCATGAAGCCGCATCAAAGGTTCACATTCATGGGCTTTTCCACCCTCTTCATCCGCCGCCCGATCGCCACCTCGCTGCTGATGGTGGCGGTGCTGCTGCTGGGCGTGCTCGGCTATCGGCAGCTGCCGGTGTCCGCGTTGCCGGAAATCGACGCACCGAGCCTGGTGGTGACCACGCAGTACCCGGGCGCCAGCGCGACCACCATGGCGGCGCTGGTGACCACGCCGCTGGAGCGCCAGCTGGGCCAGATCTCGGGCCTGTCGATGATGAGCTCGGATTCGTCCGCGGGCCTGTCGACGATCATCCTGCAGTTCAACATGGACCGGGACATCGACATCGCCGCGCAGGACGTGCAGGCGGCGATCAGTTCGGCCAAGGGCACGCTGCCCAACAACCTGCCGTACCCGCCGGTCTACAACCGCGTGAACCCGGCCGATGCGCCGATCCTCACGCTGATGCTCACCTCCGAGAGCCGCCAGCTGCGCGAGGTGAACGACCTGGCCGATTCGATCATCGCCCAGAAGCTCTCGCAGGTGCAGGGCGTGGGCCTGGTGTCGATCGCCGGCAATGTGCGTCCGGCCGTGCGCGTGCAGGTCAATCCCTCGCAGCTTTCCAACCTGGGGCTGACGCTGGAAGACGTGCGCGCTGCACTGCAGGCGGCCAACGTCAACGCGCCCAAGGGCACCTTGAACGGCGCCACGCAAAGCTACTCGATCGGCACCAACGACCAGCTCGCCGATGCGGCCGCCTACGCGCAGACCATCATCAGCTACAAGGACGGCGCGCCGGTCCGCCTGAAGGACGTCGCACGCGTCGTCGATGGCGTCGAGAACGACCAGCTTGCGGCCTGGGCCAACGGCAAGCCGGCGGTGCTGCTGGACATCCGCCGCCAGCCTGGCGCCAACATCGTGCAGACGGTCGAGCAGATCCGCGCCGTGCTGCCCTCGCTGCAGGCGGTGCTGCCGGCCGACGTGCACCTGGACGTGTTCGCCGACCGCACGGTGACCATCCGCGCCTCGGTGCACGACGTGGAGTTGACCCTGCTGCTGACCATCTGCCTGGTGGTCGCGGTGATCTTCGTGTTCCTGCGCAGGTTGTGGGCGACCATCATTCCGTCGATCGCGGTGCCGCTGTCGCTGATGGGTACCTTCGGCGTGATGGCGTTCACCGGGATGTCGCTGGACAACCTCTCACTGATGGCGCTGACCGTGGCCACCGGCTTCGTGGTCGACGATGCGATCGTGATGATCGAGAACATCGTGCGTTACATCGAGCAGGGCAAGAGCGGCAAGGAGGCCGCGGAGATTGGCGCGAAGGAAATCGGCTTCACGGTGCTGTCGCTGACCGTTTCGCTGATCGCGGTGTTCCTGCCGCTGCTCTTGATGCCGGGCGTCACCGGCCGCCTGTTCCACGAGTTCGCCTGGGTTCTGACCATCGCGGTGGCGATCTCGATGCTCGTGTCGCTGACGCTGACGCCGATGATGTGCGCCTATCTCCTGAAGCCCGACCAGCTTCCGGAAGGCGACGACGCGCACGAGCGCCATGCCGCCGCCGGCAAGCGCGGCGTGTGGCTGCGCACGGTCGACTTCTACGGCCGCACGCTGGACTGGGTGCTCGACCACCGCCGCCTGACCATGATCGTGGCCGCAGCCACCGTGGTGCTCACGATCATCCTCTACGTCGTAATCCCCAAGGGCCTGCTGCCCGAGCAGGACACTGGCCTGGTCACCGGCGTGGTGCAGGCCGACGAGAACGTCGCCTTCCCGCAGATGGAGCAGCGCACCAAGGCGGTGGCCGAGGCGCTGCGCGCCGATCCGGCCGTGTCCGGCGTGGCGGCGTTCATTGGCGCGGGCACCATCAACCCCACGCTCAACCAGGGCCAGCTTTCGATCGTGCTCAAGGACCGCGGCGACCGCGGCGGCCTGGAGGAGGTGATGCCGCGCCTGCAGAACACGGTAGCCAACATCCCTGGCGTGGCGCTGTACCTGAAACCGGTGCAGGACGTGACGCTGGACAGTCGCGTCGCCGCGACCGAGTACCAGTACTCGCTGTCGGAGGTGAACTCGGCGGATCTGGCCAAGCGCGCCGAGCAGATGACGCAGGCATTGCGCCAGCGGCCGGAGCTCGCCGACGTGGACAACAACCTTGCCAACCAGGGCAACGCGCTCAAGCTCACCATCGACCGCGAGAAGGCCAGCCGCCTGGGCGTGCCGGTGCAGACCATCGACGACACGTTGTACGACGCCTTCGGCCAGCGCCAGATCTCAACCATCTTCACCCAGCTCAACCAGTACCGCGTGGTGCTGGAGGTGGCGCCGGAGTTCCGCTCCAGTCGCGACCTGCTCAACAAGCTCACCGTGCGCGGCAACGGCTCGGGCGCGCTGACCGGTTCCACCGCGACCAGTTTTGGCCAGCTGACCTCGGCCAACTCGGCGACACCCTCAGGGATCGGCAACACCGGCAACGTCGGCTTCCAGGTCGGTGGCGGCGGCACCATCCCGATCGCCTCGCTGGCCACGGCCGAAGTCACCAGCGCGCCGCTGGTGGTCAGCCATCAGCAGCAGCTGCCGGCGGTGACGGTGTCGTTCAACCTGGCGCCGGGCTACTCACTGTCGCAGGCGGTCGATGCGATCCACGAGGTCGAGGCGCAGCTGGACTTCCCGCCGCAGGTGCGCGGGCAGTTCATCGGCAAGGCGGCCGAATTCAACGCCTCGATCGGCGACGAGGTGCTGTTGCTGCTGGCCGCGATCGTGGTGATCTATATCGTGCTGGGCGTGTTGTACGAGAGCTACATCCATCCGCTGACGATCATCTCGACGCTGCCGCCGGCGGGTGTGGGTGCGCTGCTGGCGCTGATCCTGTGCGGCATGAGCCTGTCGGTGGACGGCATCGTGGGCATCGTGCTCTTGATCGGCATCGTCAAGAAGAACGCGATCATGATGATCGACTTCGCGATCGAGGCGCAGCGCGATGGACTGAATGCGCGTGAGGCGATCCGGCGCGCGTGCCTGCTGCGCTTCCGGCCGATCATGATGACGACCGCCGCGGCCATGCTGGGTGCGCTGCCGTTGGCGCTGGGCAATGGCATCGGCGCGGAGTTGCGGCGGCCGTTGGGCGTGTCGATCGTGGGTGGCCTGCTGTTGTCGCAGCTGGTGACGCTGTACACAACGCCGGTGATCTACCTCTACATGGAGCGCTTCTCCGACTGGCTGCGGCTGCGCCGCGAGCGCCGGGCACTGGAGCGCGCCGAGGCCGACGCCCGCGCGGTGTGACGCTTCGAGCGCCCCCTCCCCTCCGGGGGAGAGGGCTGGGGTGAGGGGCTGGGGCTCGCGGGGCTGTTCGTCCCGAGGTTGCTTTGGTTGTCGCTCATGCGGAGCCTCCCCGCGACTGGGCTCGCCTGCCGCGGGCTTCCGATCGCCTGCCGGCGCTCGGGTTACCTTCTTTGCTGGCCAAAGAAAAGTAACCAAAGAAATGGCCTGCCAAGCCCGGTGAGGGATAAGAGCCAGGTGCCACAGCGCCTTGCTTGGTCAGTCGCCTGCTCTTAGAGGAGCTGCGCCGATTTACCGCGGGCGCTCGGGAGCTGAGGCAAGAGGACTTGCGCGTGGATGCTGGAGCGCCGCACTTGGCTCCCTCTCCCCTGCGGGGAGAGGGTTGGGGTGAGGGGCCGGGGCTCGCGGGAATGCCTGCGAATGCCTCTGCGCGACTTGGCCTGCCTGCGGCGGGCTTCCGATGCTGCCGGCGCTTGGAGGAGCTGCCACCGCTTTACCGCGGGCGCTCGGAGCTGAGGCGAGAGGACTGACACGTTGGGTGCACGAGCGCCGTACCTGGCGCCCTCTCCATCCGTGGAGGGAGCTGGGTGAGGGGCTGGGGCTCGCGGGGAGGCGAGTCGCTTGTCCCTCACGTCTGACGGCATTCGGATGCGTCGCGCGGATCAACCGATTGGCCGGACGCGCGTTAGCACGGCGATGCCGCGTATCCTCCCTCTCTTTGCCTCGTTCTTCCCCGCCACCGCATGAACCTATCCGGTCCCTTCATCCGCCGCCCGATCGGTACCTCGCTGCTGGCCATGGGCGTGTTGCTGGCAGGGCTGATCTGCTACGCGCTCCTGGGTGTGTCGGCGCTGCCGCAGATGCAGTTTCCGGTGATCTTCGTGCAGGCGCAGCAGGCCGGCGCCGATGCCAGCACCATGGCTTCGACGGTGGCCGCGCCGCTGGAGCGCCACCTGGGACAGGTGCCTGGCATCGACAGCATGCGTTCGCGGAGTTCCGAGGGCAGCACGTTCGTCTTCATGATGTTCCGCGGCGGCACCGATCTGGACGCCGCCGCGCGCGATGTGCAGGCGGCGATCAACGCGGCCGCACCCGACCTGCCGGCCGGGCTCAACAGCCCGCCCAGCTACCAGAAGGCCAATCCCAACGACGATCCGGTGATCGCCTTCGCGCTGACCTCCGACACGCAGTCGGCCGCGGACCTGTACAACGTGGCCGACACCCTACTGGCGCAGCGGCTGCGCCAGTTGCCGGGCGTGTCCTCGGTGGAGATCGCCGGCGCCGCCACGCCGGCGATCCGCGTGGATGTGGACCTGCACGCGCTCAGCGCGATGGCGCTCACGCCCGACCAGTTGCGCAACGCGCTGATTGCGGCCAACGTCACCTCGCCGCAGGGCTTCCTGTCCAACGGCATCACCACCATGGCGGTCACCGCCAACGACCAGCTGCACACCGCCGACGACTTCGCGAAGCTGATCATCGCGGTGCGCAACGGCGTGCCGATCCGCCTCTCGGACGTGGCGCACGTCTACGCCGGCCAGCAGGACGCCTACCAGGCGGCCTGGTTCCAGGGCAAGCCGGCGGTGCTGATGTACGTCTACAAGAAGGCCGACGCCAACGTCATCGCCACGGTGGACGCGGTCAAGGACCAGGTACCCGCGCTGCGCGCCTACCTCTCGCCCGGCACCGCCTTGACGCCGTACTTCGATGGCACGCCGACCATCCGCGCCTCGTTGCACGAGGTGCAGGCCACACTGCTCATCTCGTTGGCGATGGTGGTGCTGACCATGGCGCTGTTTCTGCGCCGACTCGCGCCCACGCTGATTGCCGCGCTCACCGTGCCCCTTTCGCTCGCTGGCGCCTTCGTGGTGATGTACACGCTCGGCTACACGCTCAACAACCTCACCCTGCTGGCGCTGGTGATTGCCATCGGCTTCGTGGTCGACGACGCCATCGTGGTGATCGAGAACGTGATCCGGCACATCGACAGCGGCATGTCCCGGATGGACGCTGCGCTGATGGGCACGCGCGAGATCGGTTTCACCGTCGTCTCGATAACCGCCTCGTTGATCGCGGTGTTCATTCCGCTGCTGTTCGCGCCGGGTATCACCGGCATGTTCATGCACGAGTTCACCATGACGCTGGTGGCAGCGATCGCGATGTCCGCATTGATTTCGCTAACCCTGACGCCGTCCCTGTGCGCGTTGTTCCTGCGCGGCCACGGTGTGGCAAAGCCCTCCCGCATGGGGCGCGCGCTGGACGGCTTTCACGCAGGCATGCTGCGCATCTACACCCGTTCGCTGGACTTCGCGCTGCGCCACGCGCTGGCCTTGTCGCTGACGCCGCTTGTGCTGATCGTGGCCACCTACTTCCTGTTCGGACTGGTGCAGTCGGGGCTGTTCCCGCGCCAGGACACCGGCCTGATCTGGGGCCGCGCGACCGCCAGCGCGACGGTGTCCTTCCAGGACGCGATGGACCGCCAGCGCGGACTGACCGAAATGCTGCTGGCCGATCCGGACGTCAAGGCGGTCGGCTCGCGCCTGGGTACCAGTCGGCAGGGCACGAGTGGCTCGTTCAACATCGAGTTGAAGACCCGCGACGAGGGCCGCACCGACGATACCTTCGCGGTGCTGGCGCGCCTGTCGGCCAAGGCCGACCGCTACCCCGACCTCGATCTGCGCCTGCGTCCGATCCAGGATCTCCCCAGCGGCGGTGGTGGCGGCAGCCAGGGCGCGCAGTATCAGGTGTCGTTGCAAGGTAACGACGTGGCCGAGCTGCAGCTCTGGCTGCCGCGGCTGGTCGCCGAGCTGAAGAAGAACCCCAAGCTCAAGGACGTCGGCAGCGACATCGACGAGGCCGGGCTGCGCCAGAACATCGTGATCGACCGTGACACCGCCGCACGGCTGGGCGTCTCGATCGGCACCATCGACGGCGCGCTGTACAACGCCTTCGGCCAGCGTCAGGTCTCGACCATCTACTCGGACATCAACCAGTACAAGGTGGTGATCAACGCGCTACCCGCGCAGACGGCGACGCCGGCGGCGATCGACCGCATCTACGTACGCTCGGAGAGTGGCCGGATGATCCCGCTGGGCGCACTGGCGCACCAGGAAGCGGGCCTGGCTCCCTCGGAGATCTCGCACGAGAACCAGTACACGACGATGGATCTGTCGTTCAACCTGGCGCCGGGGGTGAGCATGGGCGAGGCGATGATGATCATCCAGCGCACCGTCGCCGGCATGCGCATGCCCGGCGACATCCGCCTCAACGTAGGCGGAGACTTCCGCCGCTTCATGGAGACGCATACCGGCATGGGATGGCTGATCCTGGCGGCGATCCTCACGGTGTACATCGTGCTGGGCATGCTCTATGAGAGCCTGATCCACCCGGTGACCATCCTCTCGACGCTGCCGGCGGCGGGCGTCGGTGCGCTGCTTGCGTTGTGGCTGACCGGCACGGAGCTGTCGGTGGTTTCGCAGATCGCGTTGGTGCTTTTGATCGGAATCGTCAAGAAGAACGCGATCATGATGATCGACTTTGCGCTGGTGGCCGAGCGCGAGCACGGCAAGGCGCCGCTCGATGCGGTGCGGGAGGCGTGCATCGTGCGCTTCCGGCCGATCATGATGACGACGATGGTGGCGATCCTGGCGGCGTTGCCGATTGCGATCGGGTTGGGCGAGGGGTCGGAGTTGCGGCGGCCGCTGGGTATCGCGTTGATCGGCGGGCTCTTGATCTCGCAGAGCCTGACGCTGCTCAGCACGCCGGCCTTGTATGTGATCTTCTCGTGCCTGGCGGCGCGCTGGCGGGCTTTCCGCTCGGGGGGTCGCCGGCGCGAGGTGGTCGAGGCCTCCTGATCCGGCTTCCTCTCCCCTTCACAGGGTTGAGGTGAGGGGCTGGGGATCGCGGGGCTGTTTCGTCCGGAGGTTGCTTTGGTTGTCGCCCTTGCGTGGCCTCTCCGCGACCGGGCTCGCCAGCGGCGGGCTTCCGATCGCCTGACGGCGCTCGGTTCACTTTCTTTGCTGGCCCAAAGAAGGTGACCAAAGAAATGGCCTGCTAAGCCCGGTGAAGGATAAGAGCCAAGTGCCGCCTCACCTTGCTTGGTCAGTCGCCTGCTCTTAGAGGAGTTGCCGCCGCTATATCGCGGGCGCTCGGAAGCTGAGGCAGGAAGAGCGCGCGGTTGTGCACGTCCGCCGCACTGTGCTCCCTCTCCCCTCCGGGGAGAGGGTTGGGGTGAGGGGCCGGGGCTCGCGGGGATGTTTCGTCCGGAGGGTGCTTTGGTTGTCGCCGTTGCGTGGCCTCTCCGCGACTTGGCTCGCCTGCCGCGGGCTTCCGATCGCCTGCCGGCGCTCGGGTCACTTGTCTTTGCTGGCCCAAAGAAAGTAACCAAAGAAATGGCCTAGCTAGGCACGGGGTGACTAAAAAGCTAGGCGCCTGTGCGCCTTGCTTGGTGGGCCTCTTGCTCTTAGAGGAGCTGCCGCCGCTATACCGCGGGCGCTCGGGAGCTGAGGCCAGGGAGGCATCCGGCGGATTGGCTGGTATCGGCGTTTTGCGACTCTCTCTCTCTCTCTCTCGCGAAGCGGACATTCGTCCTTGGTTGCCCGTAGGGCTCGCAATCATGAAGCGAAACCAACAGTTTGCCGTCGAGCCAAGAGTTCATGCCGGCGCGCCCGAACCACGACCGCTCTGAAGGCAAAATGGGTAGCCATTCCACGCCGCCGCAAAGCCACCCTTGCCCCAACTCCCGAGCGCCCGCGGTATAGCGGCGGCAGCTCCTCTAAGAGCAAGCGACTGACCAAACAAAGCGAGGCGGCACCTAGCTCTTATCTCTCACCGTGCTTAGCAGGCCATTTCTTTTGGTTACTTTTCTTTGGGCCAGCAAAGAAAAGTGACTCGAGCGCCGGCAGGCGATCGAAAGCCCGCGGCAGGCGAGCCCAGTCGCGGGGAGGCCACGCAAGAACGACAAGCAAGGCAGCGCTACTGCGGGCATCCCCGCGAGCCCCGGCCCCTCACTCCAGCCCTCTCCCCGGAGGGGAGAGGGAGTAACGCGCGGCGAACGTGCACATGCGCGCTCTTCCTACCTCAGCTCCCGAGCGCCCGCGGTAAAGCGGCGGCAGCTCCTCTAAAAGCAAGCGACCCACCAAGCAAGGCGAGAAGGCGCCTAGCTCTTATCCCTCACCGTGCTTAGCGGGCGGCCGGCAGGCGATCGAAAGCCCGCGGCAGGCGAGCCCAGTCGCGGGGAGGCCACGCAAGAACGACAAGCAAGGCAGCGCTACTGCGGGCATCCCCGCGAGCCCCGGCCCCTCACCCCAGCCCTCTCCCCGGAGGGGAGAGGGAGTAGCGCGCTGTGAACGTGCACAACCTCGCTCTCTTCCTGCCTCAGCTCCCGAGTGCCGGCAGGCGACCGGAAGCCAGCCGCAGGCGAGCCCAGTCGCGGGGAAACCACGCAAGAGTGACAACCAAAGCTCCCCATGCGGGAGGATTACCGCGACCCCGGACCCTCGCCCAGCCTCACCCCGCAGGAAGGAAACAGGCGCAGAGCACTAAGCGTCATCGAGCTGCAGCGCCGCGGTGAGATCGCCCGGCGGCGGCCCCCCGGCGGCGCGCATGGATTCCTCGCGCAGAGTCAGCCCAGGCAGCTTGCGCAGGCCGAAGCGGCGGGTCAGGAAGCGCGCGATCGAGCCGGTGTCGTACACCGTGTGATCCACGTGCCCCTTCCTCGCATGCGGCGACACGATGATCGCCGGAATACGTGATCCCGGGCCCCAGCGGTCCCCCTTGGGCGGCGCCACGTGATCCCACCAGCCACCGTTCTCGTCGACCGTGACGATCACCAGCAGCCCGGGCCACGCGGGCGACTTCTGCAACGCCTCGATGACCGTCATCACGTGGCGGTCGCCGGCGTTCACGTCGGAATAGCCGGCGTGCATGTTGAGGTCGCCCTGCGGCTTGTAGAAGGTCACTTGCGGCAGCGTGCCGGCCGCCACGGCGGCGAGGAAGTGGTTGGTCTCTGCGGTCTCGCCCACACCCGCGTCGCGCAGATGCTTCGCGCGCGCCGCGGTACCCGGCGCATACGCGGTGAAGTAGTTGAACGGCTGGTGGTGCGGCTGGAAGTTGGGTCGCTGTGGGAAGTCGGCCTGGTCGCCGTCGCCCTTGCCTTCGAGCGCGAGCTTCCAGCCGCCGGCGTACCAGGCCCAGTCCACGCCCGCCTCGGACAGCACGTCGCCGATGGTGGCGTGCTTCTGCGCGACCAGGGTGTTGGCGCTGTTGGGGTCGGCACGGGTGGGGTCGTTCGGGTCCTTGGAGAAGCCTGGTGCGTAGGGCGGGCCCATCGTGTTGACCGCCCAGAAATCCGGCGTCAGCGAGTTGGGTGTGAGTGTCTCCGGCTTGCCCTGCATCGCGCTGGCAGGCGAGTCGTGGGCGAGCTTGAGGTGGATGTCGGTGGCCTCGCCGCTGACCGTCTGCGCGATGTTGAAGCGCGCTGGGCTCTCATCCGCATGCGGGTAGTACGGCGGCTGCGCGGCGACCAGGTACTGGTGGTTGAGGAACGAGCCGCCGAACGCGCCCATGAAAAAGTGGTCGCACAGCGTGTACTGGCGCGCCAGTTGCCACAGCCGCAGGTTCGCGGCGTTGTCGCCGTAATAACCCATCACCAGTGCGCCGGAATCGCCCCAGGCGACGAAGCCGTCGTTCCTGCCGCCGTTGATCTGGCGCTGGTTCTCGTAGAAGCGGTGCCACAGGTCGCGCGTGACCACACCCTGCGGCAGCGGCTCGCCGCTGCCGGTGCGCAGTGCCCACGGCGCATTGGGCAGGCCGCTGATGTCCTCCTGGCGCACCACGTACTTGCGGTGGTTGACCACCTGTTCGTGCGGGGCCACGCCGTGCCACACCGGCGGCAGCGTCTTGAGCACCGAGCCATCGCGGTCGCGCTGCCGGTACTGCTCGGGCTTGAGTGCCCAGAGTGGTTCGGCCACGCCCGGGAAGTCGGCAAACAGGTTGTTGAAGCTGCGGTTCTCCGCGTAGATCACCACCACGCGCTGGATGTGCTTGCGCAGCAGCGCGTCCATCTGCGTGGGTGCCATCGCGGCGGCGCCCTTCGTGCCGGCCACGGCCTCGGCGCCGGCACCGGCGAGCGCCAGCCCGGCGCCGGCCGCGGCCAGGCCGCCGAGCAGGCGGCGACGTTGCGGATCGGTCGGCTGGTCGTCGGTGTCGGGAGGCAGGGGGAGGTCGGACATCGGAGGCTCCTCGGGGCATTCAGGCGTGCAGTATGCCGGCATCCGGCGGGGCTTCCCCCATCCGCCTGTCGGCACCTTCCCCCGCGTGGCGGGGGAAGGCTCGCAAACGGGGATTCGGAGTCACGCCACGCCTGCGCATGCTCGGAAGCGAGGATTCGGAGGCCTTCCCGCCTGTGGGGGAAGACTCGAGGACGGGAAACGAATCCTTCCCCCGCCTGCGGGGGAAGGTGCCGACAGGCGGATGGGGGAAGCCTTGCCTCAGCCCTCCACCGCGTGCGCCGCCTGCCACATCGCGCGCGTCAGGGGCCGGTTCGCGTGCGGCGTCTGCAACACCACCAGTGTGGTCGTGCTCACGCTCGGATGGATCTTCAGCAGGCGGTCGAGCACCGCCTCCAGGTGCGCCACCGACAGCGCGACCACATGCAACAGCGCCGAATCCTCGCCGGCCAGCCGGCGGCATTCCAGCACTTCGGGAATATCCGTGACCAGCGCGCCGATGCGTGCGCAGATGCCGCCGTCGCAACGCAGGCGGATCATCGCGTCAATGCTGTAGCCCAGCCGCTTCGGGTCGACGACGGCGCGGTAGCCGGCGATGACCCCGGCTTCCTCCAGCCGCCGGACCCGCTCGGCCACCGCCGGCGCGGACAGGCCCACCTGCCGGCCCAGTTCGGCGTAGCCCTGGCGCGCGTCCTGCTGCAGGGCTTCGAGCAGTTGCCAGTCGCGGGCGTCCAGTTCGGGTTTCGATACGAAGGCCATGGCAGGGACTCTACAATTCGTTCGTCGGCGAAGCATGCCATTGTGGATTGGTTGCATGCTTCCTGCGCATCCCGGCCGTCACTAGGATGCGCACTTCCCCGCACCGGAATTCCCCATGGACACCCCCCGTCTGGACGGGCGGACGCTGGCCCTGATCGGCGTCGCCCTGGTCACCTGGTCATCCGCCTACGCGGCGATCGCCTACGCACTGCCGGCCTTCACGCCGGGCGAGGTGGCATTCGCGCGCTTGGGCATAGGTTCGCTCTGCTTCGCGCTGTGGCTGCTGGCCAAGCGCCCGGCGCTGCCGGCCAGGCGCGACTGGCCGCAACTGGCGGCGCTGGGCGTGATCGGGCTGACCGTCTACCACATGGCGCTCAACTACGCCGAAACGCGCATCGCCAGCGGCACCGCGGCGATCCTCATTTCGCTGGTGCCGGCCGCCACCGCGGCGCTGTCGGCGCTGTGGCTGCGCGAGCGCCTGCCGGCACGCACCCTGGCTGGCCTGGGCGTGGCGCTGGTCGGCGTGGTGATGGTGGTGCTCGCCAGCGGCAAGCAGGTGAAGTTCGAGCCGATGGCCGCGTTGGTGCTGCTGAGCGTCATCGCCTCGGCGGTCTACTTCGTCGGGCAGAAGCCGCTGTTCGCGCGCTCGAGCGTGTTCGGCGTCACCGCGTTCACCTTCTTCGCCGGCACGCTGGGTGCGCTGCCGTTCGCCATGCATCTGCCGCAGGCGCTGGCTGCCGCGCCGTGGCCGCGCATCGGCGCGCTGTTGTGGCTGGGCTTCGCGCCGACCTTCGTCGGCTACATCGCCTGGAACATCGCGATCCACCGCAGCTCGGCGTCGCAGGTGTCGAGCTTCATCTATTTCTCGCCGCCGATCGCGGTGCTGATCGGCTGGTTCTGGCTGGGCGAGCGGCCGGGGCTGCTGACGCTGGTCGGTGGCGCGGTTACCGTCGGCGGCGTGATCCTGGCGAACCTGCGCCGGCGCCCGATGCCCGCGCGGGCCACGCTGGAGCCGCGCGCCTGTGGACGCTGAGGTCCTCGATCTGAACGCACTGGCGGCGCGGTTGCCGGAAGCGTGGCAATCGCGATTGCTCGGGTGCGTGGGCGACGCCCGGCTCAAGCTCGTGCGCATGAACCGGCGCCCTACGCCGAAGAGACGCACGACTGCGCCGAAGCGCTGCTCGTGCTCGACGGTGAATTGCGATTGCACATCGGCGGCACGCGCCGCGTCGTGCATGCCGGCGAGCTTTGCCTGGTGCCGGCCGGTGTTGCCCACGCGGTGGATGCGGGCAGTACCGGTACCTTGTTGATCATGGACGCGTGAAAGGAGCCATCGTGTACGAGCTCTATGTCGGCAACAAGAACTATTCGTCCTGGTCGTTGCGGCCCTGGCTGTTGATGGCCGAACAGGCGATCCCTTTCGACGAACACCTGGTCGCACTGCAGGACGGCTCCAGCTGGGACGCCTTCCGCCCCTTCGCGCCCAACGGCAAGGTGCCGTGCCTGCGCGACGGCGACACGGTGGTGTGGGATTCGCTGGCGATCGTCGAATACCTGGCCGAACGCCATCCGGGCGTATGGCCGTCCGATGCGAAGGTGCGCGCCTGGGCCCGTTGCGCCAGCGCCGAGATGCATTCGGGCTTCGCCGCGCTGCGCACCACCTGTCCGATGAACTGCGCCGTGCGGGTGGACCTGCACGGCATCGACGCGCCGCTGCAGCGCGATCTGTCGCGCCTGGCGGAACTGTGGAACGAGGGACTGGTGCGCTTTGGCGGACCATTCCTGGCCGGCACAGCGTTCAGCGCGGTCGATGCATTCTTCGCCCCGGTCGCCTGGCGCATCCTGAGCTACCGGCTGCCACTGGACGACGTATCGCTCGCCTACGCCCAGCGCCTGCGCGAGCTGCCCGGCATGCAGCGCTGGTATACCGCCGCACTGGCCGAAACGGTGCGGCTGACGGACAGCGAGGACACCGCGCGTCGCGTCGGCACGGTGCGCGAGGATCTGCGCACGCCAGCCTGAACCTCAGGCCGGCGCTTCGACGCGGACCATCGCCGGGTCGTCCGCGTGCTCCAGCAGCAGGCGCCGCACACGGTCCTGCCACAGCTCGCCGAAGGCGCGCCGCTGGTCGGCGGTGGCCGATGGCGCCAGCGCCTCGGCCATGCGTTCGCGCAGGCCGGGAGCGGGCGGTACGCGGGAAAGATCCAGCTCCACCGTGACCGCCTGTGCGGTGTCGCGCCGCTGGAAGCGCACGCCCGGCATCGGGTCGGTTGCATAACGCAGCAGGCCCTGACGCACGAAGCGTCCGCCGATGCCGTGGAAACCATTCGCCGCCGCCGCGCCGGTGACCAGCGTCAGCACCTGGCCGACCACGCCGGTGGTGCCTTCCTGCTCCGGCGCGCCCATTTGCACCGACACGCCGCCACGCTCGGCTGGCGCGTCGGGGTAGAGCGCACGAAGTGCGGCACGCGCCATCAGCCAGGCGCCGGCCACGGTGGGGCAGGAGTGCCCGGCCAGCCGCACCGCGTCGGCGTAGCCGTAGACCAGCAGACCGTCGTCGCTCGCACCCAGCAGGGCGGCGAGCGGGTCGCGCAGCGTAATGCGCGGCGCGAGATCGAAAAATGCGGGTAAGGCCATGGTTACTCGCCAGGCAGGCCGACGATGCCGAAATCCACCACCACGCCATGCGGCCCACGCTCGCGGTAGCTCACCGTCAGGTAGTCGCCGAAGCGCTCGCGCAGTTGCGTGAGCAACGGCAGCGGGTCGTGGTCGTTGATGAAGCGCATCGTCTCGCCCGAGCGCAGTGCGGAGAGCGCGCCGAAGATCGCCGAATGGCGGAAGCGGCGGGCGATGCCGCGGGCATCGAAGATGTGGGTGTTCTCTGCGGGACTGAGGTTGGCGTGCATGGCGGACACTCGCGGGATGGGAGCGCCACCGTACGGCGGCGCCCACCGCGTGCCCATGACCTGGATCAGCCGCTCAGGGCGTCGCCGGCGTGGCGAGCTGCCGCAGCGCGCGGCGGCGGCCGAGTGCGGCGTAGGCGCGCGCCAGCAGCGGGATCAGCAAGAGGAAAAAGTTGTTGTTGCCCGGCATGTGCCAGGCGGTCAGCAGTGCGATGGTCGCGGCGGTCGGCAGCGTCAGCGAACGCCAGCGCAACGCATTGATCTCTTCCGGCGGCACGTCCGCACGCACCCGTCCGGGCTTGAGCGCCACCTGGAACAGCAGCAACTGCAACAGGCCCGCGGCCAGCAGGGTGGCCGAGTAGAACACCTCCGGCACGCGTGCGAGCGGGTTGGAACTCATCAGCGCGGTGGCGAAGGGCATGAAGGCCATCACCATCAGCAGCAGCATGTTCGGCCACATCAGTTTCGGCTCGTAACCCTCCAGCACGCCGAACAGCCGGTGATGCGCCATCCACAGCGCGCCGATGGTGAGGAAGCTCAGCACAAAGCCCATGAAGCTGGGCACCAGGTGTGCCAGCGCGGCGAGGTAGGCCGCATCGTCCAGCGTGTCCAGCCGCGGCACGTGCACTTCGATCACCAGCAGGGTGATGGCGATGGCGAACACGGCATCCGAAAAGGCCTTCAGCCGCTCGAGTTGCGCACCGTGGTTCATGCCTTTAGAGCTTCCAGGCCTTGTGGATGGCGACGATGCCATTGGTGAGGTTGTGCACCTCCACGCGGCCGAAACCGGCCGTTTCCATCATGGCCTTCAAGGTCTGCTGGTCCGGATGCTTGCGGATCGACTCGGCCAGGTACTGGTAGCTGTCGGCATCGCCGGCAAACAACCGGCCGAGCTTCGGCAGCACCTTGAACGAATGGAAGTCGTAGAGCCTGCCGAACAGCTCGCTCTGCACGCGCGAGAACTCCAGCAACAGCGCGCGGCCGCCGGGCTTGAGCACGCGGCAGATGTCGGCCAGCGCCTTGTCCTTGTCGGTAACGTTGCGCAGGCCAAAGGCCATGGTGACGGCGTCGAAACTGTTGTCGGGGAAGGGCAGGCACTCGGCGTTCATCTGCGCCCAGCGCAGGCCCGAGACCAGGCCGCGGTCGGTCATGCGGTCGCGGCCCACGCCAAGCATGGCGGCGTTGATGTCGCCGACCACCACTTCGCCTTCGCCGCCGACCACCGGCTTGAGCAGTGCGGCGATGTCGCCGGTGCCGCCTGCCAGGTCCAGTACGCGGTCGCCGGGGCGCACGCCGCTGATCGCGACGAAGTGGCGCTTCCACAGGCGATGGACGCCGAACGACATGAGGTCGTTCATCAAGTCGTAGCTGCGTGCGACGGAGGTGAATACCTGGCCGACCAGCTTCTGCTTGTCGTCGACGGGGACGTCGCGGAAACCGAAATGGGTGGTTTTGGGCTGTTCGCTCATGGGCGGCAATGCTACAGCCTTTCGCTTTGGTTCCCGCCGCCCTCCTGGGACTGGGGGTGGGCTCGTGGGGGTGTCTCTCGCATGGGTGGCCTTGGTTGTCGTCCTTGTGTGGCCTCTCCGCGACTGGGCTCGCCTGTGGCGGGCTTCCGATCGCCTGCCAGCGCCCGGGAGCTGAGGCAGGAAGAGGGCGCGCTGGTGCACGTTCGCCGCGCGTTGCTCCCTCTCCCCTCCGGGGAGAGGGTTGGGGTGAGGGGCCGGGGCTCGCGGGGATGCTTCCTCCGGAGGTTGCTTGGTTGTCGTTCTTGCGTGGCCTCCCCGCGACCGGGCTCGCCTGCCGCGGGCTTTCGATCGCCTGCCGGCGCTCGAGTCACTTTTCTTTGCTGGCCCAAAGAAAAGTAACCAAAAGAAATGGCCTGCTAAGCCCGGTGAGAGATAAAAGCTAGGTGCCGCCTCGCCTTGCTGGGTCAGTCGCTTGCTCTTAGAGGAGCTGCCGCCGCTATACCGCGGGCGCTCGGGAGTTGGGGCAAGGGTGGCTTTGCGGCGGCGTGGAATGGCACCCATTTTGCCTTCAAAGCGGTCGTGATTCGGGCGCACCGGCATGACCTCTTGATTCGACGGCAAACTGTTGGTTTCGCTTCGTGATTGCGAGCCCTACGGGCAACCAAGGACGAATGTCCGCTTCGCGAGCGCGAGAGTCGCAAAAAGCCGATACCAGCCAATCCTCCGGATGCCTCCCTGGCCTCAGCTCCCGAGCGCCCGCGGTATAGCGGCGGCAGCTCCTCTAAGAGCAAGAGGCCCACCAAGCAAGGCGCACAGGCGCCTAGCTTTTTAGTCACCCCGTGCCTAGCTAGGCCATTTCTTTGGTTACTTTCTTTGGGCCAGCAAAGACAAGTGACCCGAGCGCCGGCAGGCGATCGGAAGCCCGCGGCAGGCGAGCCCGGTCGCGGTGAGGCTACGCAAGAACGACAAGCAATGGCAGCGCTCCTGCGGGCATCCCCGCGAGCCCCGGCCCCTCACCCGACCCTCTCCCCCGCAAGGGAGAGGGAGAGCAGACGCCGCGAGACCTGTTGCACCATTTAGTACATAAATGTAATATGTCCGAAGCAGCAAACGCGCCCCATGAGCAGCTTCCTCCCCACCGAACAGCGCCTCGCCGTCACCCGTCGGCGCCACCCTGCATTCCCGCGCGCCCCGGCCGTGCTCGTGCGCCTCATCAAGCACCTGCACAAGCGCGTCCATGACGACGCCAACGCCGCGCTCAAGCCCTTCGGCCTCAACCATCCGCAGTACAACCTGCTGATGATGCTCTACGGCACCGAGGGCGCGGGACTCAGTGCGTCCGAACTGGCGCAGAGCTCCGGCGAGAAGGCGGCGAACGTCACGCGGCTTACCAACGAGCTGTGCGAGAAGGGCCTGATCGAGCGTGCCGCCAGCGAGGACGATCGCCGCAAGCTGATCCTCAGCCTCACGCCCGCCGGGATCGCCTTGATCGAACGCTTCCTGCCCTCGATCTGCGCCCTGCTGGACGAACAGACCGAGGGATTGACCGCGCGCGAACAGGCCGAACTGGAACGGCTGCTCAAGAAATTCCTCGACGGGTTCGACCGTCGAGGCTGAGGGCTTCACCGACCATGTCCGCCACCACGACCGCCACGTTGCCGCGCTGGCCCTGGCTGCGCGCTTTCCTCGCCGAGGAATCGCGCGCCTGGCTGTTCGTCGCCAAGTCATTGCTGGCGATGTACGCGGCCGCGTGGCTGGCGATGTGGCTCAAGCTCGAACAGCCCTCGACCACGATGATCACCGTGGCCGTGGTGATGCACCCGCACAGCGGCATGGTGCTGGCGAAGAGTTTCTACCGCGCGCTGGGCACGCTGGCCGGCAGCCTGTTCGGGCTGGCGCTGATCGCGTTGTTTCCGCAGCAGCGCGAGTTGTTCTTTCTCGTCTTGTCGGCGTGGCTGGCGCTGTGCGCCGGCGGCGCCACGCTGTATCGGAATTTCATGGCCTACGGCTTCGTGCTGGCCGGCTATACCGCCGCCATCGTGACGTTGCCCGCGGTAGGCAATCCGCTGAACAGCTTCGACTCAGCGGTGATGCGCGTGAGCGAGGTACTGCTGGGCATCCTGGTCGCCGCCGTGTTCAGTGACCTGCTGCTTCCGCAAAGGCTGCGTGTGGTGCTCAGGCAGAGCGCGCGTACGCAGTTCGCACGTTTCATCGACTTCGTGCGCGAGAGCACCGGTGGTGCGCTGCCGCGGGCGCGGATGGAACAGGCGCACCTGGAGTTCGTGCGCGCGGCCGTGCACCTGGAGGACCTGCGCGCCTCGGTCATCTTCGAGGATCCGGAGGTGCGCACGCGCAGCGCGCGCATGCGCCTGCTCAACCAGCGCTACATGGCCGCCGCCACCAGCTTCCAGTCGCTGCATCACCTGATCAACCGGCTGCAGCGGCGTGGCCGTGATGCCGTGGCGCAGGCGCTGATCGGCGCGTACCGGCCGATCGGCGAGGCGCTGTCGCTGCCGCCGGCGGAGCAGCACGATCCGGCGCTGCTGACCCGGCACCTGCGGGCCTGCGTGGAAAGCCTGCCGGCACACGTCGCCGCGCTTGGCGAGCGCTTCGACGAGCCGGCAGCGCGGCTGGAATTCGACACCGGCGCCGCGCTGGTGCAGCGCTTTGCCGACGAATTGGCCGACTTCACCGCGGTGGAAGCCTCGCTGCGCGCCGGCAACCTGCGTGGCAGCGTCGAGCGCGTGCACTTCCGTCGCGGCAACGACCTGGCTGGCGCCGCGGTGGCGACGCTGCGCACCTTCCTCACCATGCTGGTGCTGGCCGCCTTCTGGCTGGCCAGCGGCTGGGCCTTCGGCGGCAGCGCGATGTTGCTGGCGACGATCTTCGCCGGCCTGCTGGCGGCCTCGCCGAACCCCATTGCCGCGGCCACGCGCACGCTGTACGGGTATGCCGGTGGCATGGCCGCGGGCTTCGTGGCGGTGTTCGTACTGCTGCCGGGCAGCAACGGGTTTGCCATGCTGGTCTGCGCGACCGCCGGCCTGTTGCTGATCGGGCCGTACCTGGCCACGCGCGACACATTGCCGGGCGTCGGCGCCGGCTACACGCTGGGCTTCGTCTACATCCTCGCGCTGAAGAACCCGATGGTGTACGACCCCACGCATTTCCTCAACGACGCCATCGCGCAGATCGCGGGCCTTGGCCTGTCCGGCGTGGCCTTCATGGTGATGCCCGGCGTCACCGGCACGGCGTGGCAGCGCCGGCGCCAGCTGCAGCGGTTGCGCGAACAGGTCACGCTGGCGGCCAGTGCGCCGCTGCCAGGCCTGGGCTGGCGCTTCGAGAGCATCAGCCGCGACCTGCTGCAGCAGGTGGTGGCACATACGCGGCCGGACAGCGACGAGTCGCGCCACCTGCTGGCTTGGTCGCTGGCGGTGCAGGAGAGCGGCCGGGCGGTGATCGAATTGCGGCAGGACCTGAGCGGCAACGAACTGTCCGCCGTCGCGCGCGATGCCTCGCGGGCTGCGCTCGCGGCGGTGGCCGACCTGTATCGCGCTCCGGAAGCGGCGCGCTGGGAGAGCGCCGACGCCGCCGTGCTTGCCGCGATCCATGCCGTGCCGCGCGGCGCCAGCGCGCGTCGGCACCTCTACCAGTTGCGCAGCGCGCTGCGCGACGAGGAATCGCCGCTGGGCGCCTACATGCCGCTGCCGGAGACCGCCCGTGCCGCCTGAGATCGAACTCTTCGGCGTGATGATGCCGAGCCTGCTGCCCGTGTTCCTGCTCAGCTTCGTGGTGATGGTAGTGCTGGACCTGGCCATCGGGCGGGCCGGCCTGTACCGACGCCTGTGGCATCCCTCGCTGTTCCGTTTCGCCCTGTTCGTCTGTCTGTTCGGCGCCGCCGGACTATTGCTGATCCGCTGACCCCATTCCCATGAAAGCTGCCTCGTTGCTCCGATTCCTGGTCACCGCCACTGTGGTGGTGCTCGCCGTGTTGCTGGGCCATGCGCTGTGGAAGCACTACCTTTACGCGCCGTGGACGCGCGACGGCCGCGTGCGCGCCGAGGTGGTGCGGGTGGCGCCGGACGTGTCCGGGCTGGTCGATCGCGTGGCGGTGGTCGACAACCAGTTCGTGCACAAGGGCGACCTGCTGCTGGTGATCGACCAGGCGCGCTTCCGCAATGCGGTGGCGCAGGCCGAGGCCAACCTGGCTGCCGCCGAAGCCGGCGCGCGCGCCGCCGGCGCCAACATCGCCGCGGCGGTGGCCAGCGCGAAAGCCCGCCAGGCGCAGTACCGTATGTATGCCGAGCAGGCGCAGCGGCGCGAGCAGATGGGCGACGTCATCTCGCGCGAGGCGCGCAGCGATGCCGCCGCCACCGCCAGCGCCGCCCGCGCGAGCTGGCAGCAGGCCCAGGCCGGCGGCAGCCAGGCCAACGCCGCGCGCGAGCAGGCTGCAGCAGCGGTCGAGCAGGCGCAGGTGGCGCTGGATCGTGCGCAACTGGACCTGGGACGAACCGAGGTGCGCGCTCCGGTCGATGGCTACGTCACCAACCTCGCCGTGCGCGCGGGCGACTACGCCGCCACCGGCACGCCGCGGCTGGCCCTGATCGACGCGCACAGCTACTACCTCTACGGCTACTTCGAGGAAACCAAGCTGCCGCAACTGCGCGTCGGCGATCCGGTCGACGTGCGGCTGATGGCCGGCGGCGTGCATCTGGACGGCACCATCACCGGCATCGCGCACGGCATCACCGATCGCGACAACCCCGCTGGCGGCGACCTGCTGGCGGACGTCAATCCGACCTTCAACTGGGTGCGGCTGGCGCAGCGCGTGCCGGTACGGATCGCGATCGATACATCGAAAATGCCGCCCGGGACGATGCTCGCGGCGGGGATGACCGCGACGGTGGAAGTGCATCCTCGCGTGGCGCGCTAGTTCCGGGCGAGCCCCGGCCCCTCACCCCAGCCCTCCCCCCCGGAGGGGAGAGGGGGCCAAGGGCGGATGCCTCGCGCAGCTCTGCTCCCTCTCCCCTGCGGGGAGAGGGTTGGGGTGAGGGGCCAAGGCTTGCGAGAAGCTCCGCGCGAAGCGGAAGCGCTAGCTTGAAGCCGCCAGCCGCACCAGTCGCAGCTCCAGCCAGCGCTTCACGTCTGGCCACTCCCGCTCGAGGATCGAATAGCACACCGTATCGCGCAGACTCCCGTCCGGCCGCCGCCTGTGCGCGCGAAGCACACCCTCGCGCTGCGCCCCGAGCCGTTCGATCGCCCGCTGCGAATCAAGGTTGCGTCCGTCGGTATGGAACTCCACCGCCACGCGGCCCATGCGTTCGAACGCATGCTCCAGCAGCAATCGCTTGCAGGCGGTGTTCAGGTGGCTCTTCTGCCAGCGCTTCGCGTACCAGGTGTAACCGATCGCGGCGCGCGGCGGCTCCTCGACGAGGTCGTAGAAACGGGTGGTGCCAACCAGCTCGCCGGTGGCGCGTTCGCGGATCGCGAACGGCAGCATCCGCCCCTCGTGCTGGCCGGCCAGCGCCTTTTCCACGTAAGCGGTCATTCCGCCCGGCGCCGGTACCGAGGTGAACCACAGTCGCCACAGTTCGCCGTCAGCCGCGGCGGCCTCCAGTGACGGAACGTGTTCGAGACAAAGCGGTTCGAGGACGACGTGCGCGTCCTCCAGCACGGTGGGCGTCGGCATCAGGCGTCCAGATCGGGGATCATCTTGCTTTCCAGTCGCGCGATGGCGTCCTTCAGCAGCAGCTTGCGCTTCTTCAGCCGCGTCAGTTGCAGCTCATCGCGGGCCGGGTGCGTGGCCATGTGGCTGATCGCCGCGTCCAGGTCGCGGTGTTCCTGGCGCAGTTCCGCCAGGCGGCGGGCGATCTGGATGGGGTCCTGGACCTGCATGACGGACGCGACGGTGGGGCACAGGCCAACAGTGTACCGCTGCCGGGGAGCGGCGGCGGGCAGGTACAATGACGCACATGTCCTCCGTTCTTCCTGACTCCCGCGCCGATCGCAAGCGGGCCCACGAGGCCGCGCGGCTGGCCAAGCGGCTGCGCCACCAGGTGGGCCAGGCGATCGTCGACTTCCAGATGGTCGAAGAGGGCGACCGCGTGATGGTCTGCCTGTCCGGCGGCAAGGATTCCTACACGCTGCTGGACCTGCTGCTGTCGCTCAAGGCGCGGGCGCCGGTGCGCTTCGAGCTGATCGCGGTGAACCTGGACCAGAAACAGCCCGGCTTTCCGGCGCACGTGCTGCCGGACTACCTCACTGCGCGCGGCGTACCGTTCCACATCATCGAGCAGGACACCTACAGCACGGTCACCCGCGTGGTCCCCCAGGGCAAGACCATGTGCAGCCTGTGCTCGCGGCTGCGCCGCGGCGCGCTGTACCGCTGGGCGGCGGAAAACGGCATTACGCGCATCGCGCTTGGGCACCACCGCGACGACATCCTGGCCACCTTCTTCCTCAACCTCTTCCATGGCGCCAGTCTCAAGGCGATGCCGCCGAAGCTGCGCTCGGACGATGGCCGCCACGTGGTGATCCGGCCGCTGGCCTACTGCCGCGAGAGCGACATCGCGGAGTATGCGCGCGAGCGTGCGTTCCCGATCATTCCCTGCAACCTCTGCGGTTCGCAGGAGAACATGCAGCGCAAGGCGATCGGCCGCATGCTGCAGGAATGGGACGCGCAGCACCCCGGTCGCTGCGAGACCATCTTCCGTGCACTGGGCAATGTCGTGCCCTCGCAGCTGGCTGACCGCAATCTGTTCGACTTCGCCGCGCTGGGCGCCGGCGAAGGTGTCGCACGTGCCGACCTGCACGGCTGGCTGGCCGGTGAGCCGGCCGATGTGACCGATAACGGCGTATAGACGTCTATACTTCCCTTTCCACTTCCTACGCGAGTCTTCCAGTGTCCCACTTTGCTTCCGTTGAAATGGCCCCGGGTGATCCGATCCTCGGCCTTACCGAGGCCTACCTCGCCGACCAGCGTCCGCAGAAGGTCAACCTGGGCGTGGGCATCTACGTCGACGAACAGGGCCACATTCCGCTGCTGCGCGCGGTGCGCGAGGTGGAGCAGGCGCTGGCGGCGCAGGCCAAGCCGCGCGGCTACCTGCCGATCGACGGCCTGCCGCTGTACGACACGCTGACCCAGCAGTTGCTGTTCGGCGAGGACTCGCCGTTGCTGGAGGCCGGTCGCGTGGCCACCGCCCAGACCATCGGCGGCAGCGGCGCGCTGCGCGTGGGCGCCGATCTGCTCAAGAAGGTGCTGCCCAAGGCGCGCATCGCGATCAGCAGCCCGAGCTGGGAAAACCACCGCGTGGTGTTCGGCAATGCCGGGTTCGAAATCGCCGACTACCGCTACTACGACGCTGCCACGCACGGCCTGGATTTTGCCGGCATGCTGGAAGACCTCGGCAAGCTTGAACCCGGCACCGTGGTGCTGCTGCATGCCTGCTGCCACAACCCCACTGGCGTGGACCTGGATGCGCAGCAGTGGCAACAGGTGGTCGACCTGGTCAAGGCGCGCAACCTGCTGCCGTTCGTTGACATTGCCTACCAGGGCTTCGACGAGGGCATCGACGCCGACGCCACGGCGATCCGCCTGTTTGCCGCCTCCGGCATCGAGGCCTTCGTGGTGGCCAGCTCCTACTCCAAGTCATTCTCGCTGTATGGCGAGCGCGTGGGTGCGCTGTCGATCGTCGGCGCCGACCGCGAGGAGGCGGCCCGCCTGCGCGCCAAGATCAAGCAGACCATCCGCGCCAACTATTCCAGCCCGTCCACCCACGGTGGCGCGCTGGTTGCCGGCGTGCTCGGCAGCCCCGAGCTGCGGGCGATGTGGGAGGCCGAGCTGGCCGGCATGCGCGAGCGCATCCATGCGATGCGCGCGGGGATGGTCGAGAAGCTCGCCGCGCACGGCGCGCCGCAGTTCGCCTTCATCCAGCAGCAGGCCGGCATGTTCTCTTACTCGGGCCTGTCGCGCGCGCAGGTCGACCGCCTGCGCGAGGAGTACGGCATCTACGCGCTGGGCACCGGGCGCATCTGCGTGGCGGCGCTCAACCGCAGCAACCTCGACTACGTGAGCGAGGCGGTGGCGGCGGTGAGCCGCTAGCCCGGTACCTGGCGCGCCTTTTCGACTCCGCAGCGCTACGTTCAGGGCGAACGGGTATCGGATAACCTCAGACGTTCGCCTGAGCGATATCCTTCACCGTTCACCCTGAGCGCCGCCCTCCGGAATCGAAGGGGCCGACTCACTTCCGAGATCGTTCACCCGGAGCGTAGGTCCGACGGACCGAAGCCGAAGGGCGCTCGATCAAAGCGCAAGCCCCAACCGGATCATCCATGTTCTTCCGCAATCTCACGTTGTTCCGCTTCTCCCCCGCCGTCGCCGAAGACCTCTCCCGCCTGGACGAAGCGCTCGGCGAGCACCGCCTGCGCCCGTGCGGCCCGCTGGAGCTGTTCACCAAAGGCTTCGTGCCGCCGATCGGTCGTGGCGAGGAAGCCGCGCTCACCCACGCGGTCAAGCACTGCACCTGGGTTTCGGTCGGTGGCGAAGACAAGCTGCTGCCAGCCGCCGTGGTCAACGACGAACTGCACCGCCGTGTGCAGAAGATCGCCGAGGAAGAAGGCCGCAAGGTCGGCGGGCGCGAACGCAAGCGCATGAAGGAAGACCTGCTCAACGAACTGCTGCCGCGCGCCTTCGTGCGCAATTCGCGCATGTCCGCCTACGTCGACCGCCAGCACGGCTGGCTGGTGCTCGATACCTCCAGTCGCAAGTCGGCCGAAAACGCGCTCACCCAGATGCGCGAGGCGCTGGGCAGCTTCCCGGCGGTGCCGCTGGCGCCGGAGGAAGGCCCGCGCGTGCTGATGACCGACTGGCTCGCCAACGGCACGCTGCCGGCCGGCCTGACCCTCGGCGACGAGGTCGAACTGCGCGACCCGGGCAGCAACACCGGCGCCATCGCACGTTGCCGTCGCCAGGACCTGGAGAGCGAGGAGATCAAGGAGCATCTGCGCAACGGCAAGCAGGTGTTCCAGCTCGGCCTGGTGTTCGACGACCGTATCAGTTTCGTGCTCGGCGAGGACCTGATCCTGCGCAAGCTCAAGCTGCTCGACGTGGTGACCGACGAACTGGCCGACAGCGCGCCCGACGCCGCGGCGGAGCTCGACGCCCGCTTTGCCCTGTTCACGTTGGAAATCGAGCGCCTGCTGGGCAAGCTCGAAGAATGGTTCGGCCTGCCGCGTCCCAAGGACGCCTGAGCTCAGCGGTCCTTCCCTCGCACGCAAGGGAATGTGTTTGAAGGGAGGATGGGGGAAGCCTTGCCCCATCCCTCCCGAACATGCCGCCCAAGAGCGCCCCCATCCGCCTGTCGGCACCTTCCCCCGCGTTCGCGGGGGAAGGCTCACCAGTACTACCGACCTCCCGACCGGTCCTTCCCCCGTACACGGGGGAAGGTGCCCGAAGGGCGGATGGGGGAAGCCTTGACCCAGCCCCCCGAACGAGGCGCAAATCGTCAACGCCACGTGAATGCCGGCGCGAAACCGCCGTCCAGCCGCATCCAACCCTTTCCTCACACCCCCCGTTGCAAGGTTATGCTCTACCGACGGGCTCGGGACCATGGCAGCAGAACTTCAAGGCGATTGGCTGGAACTGGCAACGGCGAGCGGCAGCACGATCCGCGTGCTCAAGGCCGCCCATCCGCGCGCGCGTCGCCTGCGCCTGACGGTCACGCCCAAGGGGGCCCGGGTGTCCTACCCCAACGGCACCCATCCCTCGCAGGTCAGCGCCTTCTTGCGCAGCCATGCCGACTGGCTGGAGCGCAAGCTCGACGAGCTCAACCTCATCGTCAAACCGCTGCCGGCGCTGCGCGTAGGGCACGCGACCGAATTTCCGCTGCGTGGTGAAACCGTCCTGCTGGACTGGGCCGAAGGCCCGTACCCGCGGGTGGAATCGTTCGACGGTGGGCTGACCCTGGTGATCCCGCGCCCGCACACCCGCGCATTGCCGGTGGCGCGCGGCCTGCTCGCCTCGCACTTCGAGGCGCAGATGCGCCGCGACGTCTCGCGCTGGATGGCCGGTTACGTGCCGCAGCTCGGGCTGGCCCCGACCTCGCTGCGCATCCGCCCGATGAAGAGCCTGTGGGGCAGCCTGGACACGCGCGACCGCATCAACCTGGATCTTGCCCTCGCGCTGGCCCCGCCGGCCGCGCTGCGCTACGTGCTGGCGCACGAGCTGTGCCATCTCAAGGTCCGCAGCCATGCGCCGCGCTTCTGGGCGCTGGTGGCCACGCTGTTCCCCAACTGGCGGGAACAGCGCGACTGGCTGCGCGTCAATGGCGCCACGCTGAAGGCGGAGCTGGACCGGCTGGTGGCCGACGTCGCCGATTAGCCGCGCGGCCTCCGCGTCGATAGAGCGACGCGCACTACATTGTTTTTCCACCGCCCGGATGGGAAGTCGTGTTCGACAAAGTCCTGGTCGTCTGCATCGGTAACATCTGCCGCAGCCCCACCGCGGAGTACCTGCTGCGCGAACGGTTGCGCGGGCGGGCGGTTACCGTGGCTTCCGCCGGGCTCGCCGCGCTCGCCGGCAATCCAATCGATCCCACGGCCGGGGCGTTGCTCGCCGAGCGCGGCATCGACGCGTCCGGCCATCGCGCGCGCCAGCTGGACGAGGCGGCGATCCTCGCGGCCGATCTGGTGCTGGTGATGCAGCGTACGCACCTGACCAGCCTCGCCAGGTACTCGTCGCACGCGGTGGGGCGGACCTTCCTGCTCGGCAAATGGCAGGGCGATCGCGACATCCCCGATCCGTACCGCAAGGAGCTCGACGCCTTCGAGTACGCCTATCGGCTCATCGAAGAAGGTGTGGATGCCTGGCACAGACACCTGTGATCGTTTGAGGCAAGGCGCACAATCTGGCTGCTCTGCCGGGCGAGTGCGTGCAAAATAGGTCCGACCGCCATCAAGGGGGCTTCCGGGCCTGGCAGGCGGGCACGAATCGAATGGGGTGAGGCCATGAACCTGGATGCACGCATCCTCGTCACCGGGCAGTGCGGATGGGTGGGCGGCGCGGTGGTGCGACGCCTGTGGGCGGCCGGTTACAACAACATCCGGTTCCTGGGGCCAGACGAGGTGAACCTCGCCCGGTCCGCGTCGGTGGATGCGTTCTTTCTTCGCCACCGGCCCGAATACGTGTTTCTCACCGCCGCGCGGGAAGCTGTTGCCGGCGGCCATTCGGACCAGGCGGTCCGCGAACGCCTGGCGATGCAGGCCAATGTGATCCACGCCGCTTGGCGAGCCGACGTGCGCAAGCTGTGTTTCCTCGCGTCCTCGAGCATCCATCCGCTCGGCGCGCTGCCGCCATTGCGCGAGGGTGCGCTGCTGTCGGCGGTGGTCCCGTCGGGCGAGAACGGTGAGGCGCTCGCGCAGCTTGCCGGCATCCGCATGTGCCAGGCCTATCGGCGGCAATACCGGTTCGATGCGATCGGCGTCGTGCCGGCCGAGCTGTATGGGCCGGGCGACAGCGCCGGCGCCCAGGCGGGGGCGTTGCCCGCGCTGGTCCGGCGTCTGCATGAGGCCCAATCGGACGGCCTGTCGCAGCTGGCGATCGATGGCGTGCCGACGCGTCCGTGGTTGCAGGTGGACGACTTTGCCGATGCGGCCCTGTTCCTGATGCGCCGGTACAGCAGCGACGTCCCGGTCAATGTCGATGGCGGCGAGGAAATCCCCTTCGCCGATGTGGCACGCATGGCGGCCGACGCTGTCGGCTACCAGGGACGACTGGTGCACCGCACGCGCGCGCTCGAATCCCTGGGCGCCCTGCCCGAAGGCCTGCGCTTGAACGGCATGGGCTGGGCGCCGTGCATGCCGCTGCGCGAAGGGATCGAGCAGATGTGCGCGTGGTATCTGCAGGTCGCCGGTGCACTGGTCGCGTAGAAGGGCGCGCAGGCTTGGCTGCTACAGGGCATCATGTGCCTTTCGCGTCGATGGGTTCCCCGGAGGGAGCGGACGGGCGCGCCAGGTTTTGATGGAGACGTAGATGATTCCGGTGATTCTTTCGGGTGGCTCGGGTACGCGCCTGTGGCCGTTGTCGCGCGAGTCGTATCCCAAGCAGTTCCTGCCGCTGGCAGGCAAGGACACCATGCTGCAGGCGACCTGGCTGCGCATCGCGCCGCTGGCGTCGTCCGCACCGATGGTGGTGGCCAACGAGGCGCACCGCTTCATGGTGGCCGAGCAGTTGCGCCAGGTCGGCTGCGTGCCCTCGGCGATCCTGCTTGAACCGGTCGGGCGCAATACCGCGCCGGCGATCGCCGTGGCCGCGCTGCAGGCGACGCGCGAGGGCGCCGATCCACTGCTGCTGGTGCTGCCGTCCGATCACGTGATCAAGAATGCAGCCGCGTTCCAGGCCGCCGTGCGTCAGGCCGAGCCGGCCGCGGCGCAGGGGCGGCTGGTCACCTTCGGCATCGTGCCCGGCGGGCCGGAGACCGGTTACGGCTACATCCGCGCCGGCGCCGACGTGGGTGAAGGCGTGCGCCGGGTGGCGCAGTTCGTGGAGAAGCCGGACGCGGCCACGGCGCAGCAGTACGTCGCCTCGGGGGAGTACTTCTGGAACAGCGGCATGTTCCTGTTCCGCGCGTCGGTGTACCTGGCCGAACTCGCGCGCCAGCAGCCGGCGATGCTGGCCGCCTGCCGCGCCGCGATCGAGGGTGCCGCGCGCGATGCCGACTTCGTGCGGCTGGACAAGGCCGCCTTTGCCGCGTGTCCGTCCGATTCGATCGACTACGCGGTGATGGAACACACCGATGCGGCCGCCGTGCTGCCGATCGACGTGGGCTGGAATGACCTGGGCAGCTGGTCGGCGTTGTGGGAGGTGGCCGAGCAGGACGGCGAGGGCAACGCGCACCACGGTGACGTGGTCGCGCAGGACTGCCGCGACACGCTGGCCTGGGCCGAGGGTCGCCTGGTCGCGCTGCTGGGCCTGGAGGACGTCGTGGTGGTCGACACCGCCGATGCCGTGCTGGTCGCACACAAGGACCGCGTGCAGGACGTCAAGGGCATTGTCGCGCGGCTCAAGGCCGAAGGCCGGGGCGAGCCGGCCAGCCACCGCAAGGTCTACCGCCCGTGGGGCAGCTACGACTCGATCGACGTGGGCGACCGGTTCCAGGTCAAGCGCATCACGGTCAAGCCGGGCGCCAGCCTGAGCCTGCAGATGCACCACCACCGTGCCGAACACTGGGTG
Source organism: Frateuria sp. GZRR35 (assembly GCF_051900415.1). NCBI lineage: Bacteria > Pseudomonadati > Pseudomonadota > Gammaproteobacteria > Lysobacterales > Rhodanobacteraceae > Frateuria > Frateuria sp. GZRR35. Next base: position 95,563 of record NZ_JBHZGL010000005.1, on the reverse strand, counting down.
GTGGTCAGCGGCACCGGCCGCATCACCCGCGGCGACGAGGTGCTCACGCTGACCGAGAACCAGAGCACCTACATCCCATTGGGCGTGAAACATCGGCTGGAGAACCCGGGGCGGCTGCCGCTCGAGCTGATCGAAGTGCAATCGGGCAGCTACCTGGGCGAGGACGACATCGTGCGCTTCGAGGATGTGTACGGGCGCGGTTGAGAACGGCCGATCGAGGGCTGGCGCACCCGGCCGGCAGGGCAGTGAACCCGTAGGGCGCACGCACAGGCCGCTGCAGGCCTGGCCGAGCATGGGTCCGGGTCGAAGCGCCACGCAGGCACGGTCCGCTCGACCGGCTGCCTGACGTCTCTCACGCTGCGGTCGCGCACGGGGGCGCGCGCCTGGAGGCCGTGCTATGGCGTGCTTTTCTGTCCCGCGACCGGGGGCGAGCGCTCGAAGCTTCCGGCGTCGCCCGGGAACACCACCGGGCTTTCGTAGCCGTCGGCCGAGAGCGACGACACGCCGAAGAACCAGTCGTCGATCACCACGTCCTCAAGTACGGCGTGGTCCACGTCGCCGACCGCACGCGCGTGCTGCCAGAGGGGTGCGGTGGTGTCGCGCCAATGCACGCGGTAGCCGGCCGCCCCGGGCACCTTGTGCCAGCTCACGGTGGTGTCGGTCGCCAGCGCGCCCTTGATGTCGACCGCGCCGGGCGGCGCAGGAGCGCGGCTCAAGGCCGCCATCGTGAGGGCGTCGAGCGCGGTGACGCGGGCCAGGTAGCGGAAGTCGATGCCGTCGAGGGTGTCGCCGTAGCCAGGCCTGAGGTCCTGGTGCTGGCGGGTGTAATCCTCGTGGCCCTCGGTCACCCGCACCGCCGGGAAGCCGGCCTGCAGGAACGGCACCTGGTCGCCGCCACGGCCGTAACGGTCGGTGCGGTAGACCATGCGCACGTCGAAGTCGGGCAGGTAGGCCTCGGCCAGGCGGTCCATGAAGCGCGCCAGGTTGCGCGAGGGCGAATCGACTTCGCCGCCGTGATAGCGGCGGTAGGCCGCCTGCTTCAGCGTCTCGTTGCTCCTGGTGCCCTCGGAGAACACGCGCACCACCGTGTTGTCGTGTACGCCGTTCTGCCCACGGCTGTTGCCCACGATGTCATTGTTGAGTTCGGCCTCCACGCGCCAGCCGTGCGCCACCGCGTAGTCGGCCAGCACCTTGCCGCCATACAGTCCCTGTTCCTCGCCGGAAAGTGCGGCGAACACGAGGGTGGCGCGGTTGTCCTGCCTGGACAGCAACCGCGCCGCTTCGATCAGTGCGGCCACGCCGGAGGCATCGTCGTTGGCGCCGGGGGCATCGTGGGTGGTGTCCATGACATCGGTGACGCGCGAATCCAGATGCCCGGTGATCACGATCACGCGGTCCGGATCGCTGCTGCCGCGCTTGATGGCGACCACGTCCATGACCTCGACCGGCCGGGGCGCGCGTTCGCCGGTAAAGCTTTGCGAGGGCGTGATCACCTCCAGGCAGCCGCCACAGTCCTGGCCGATGCGCTCGAAGCGTGCCTTGACCCAGCGCCGCGCCGCGCCGATGCCGCGGGTACCCGAGCGGGTCTCGGAGAGCGTGTGGCGGGTGCCGAAGCCGACCAGTGCGGTGATCGTGGCGCGCAGCTCGGTTTCGCTCGGCGCTTGGGCGAGGGCATGCAGTTCCGGGTGCTCGACCGGCTGGGCTGGGAGCTCGGTGGCGAGGCCCGTGCCGGCAAAGGGGAGCAGGGCGCAGAGAAGCAGGCGACGGCGAAGAAGCATGGGCGCGTGTCCACGGTGAAAGGCTCTTACCTTAGCGCTGTGCGGGGCCAAGGGCGTCCGCTCGATCCAGTGCCGCCCGGCATTCGGCGCGGCGCTCCTGCACACCCTTCACCGCCGCATTGCCTGCCTATTGCCAGCTGGTCCTGGCGAGCGTACGCCGCGGCGCGCGGACCTCGAAGCAGGCAACCCGGCTCAAACGGGCCTTTACACATACGCCTATTGCGCGTAAACCGGAACGGCCCAGACTGCCGCCGTCGCACCCGCGACGGCCCTCTGGAGACCGACCATGAAACCTTCCATCTGCCTGTCCGCCCTCGTCCTCGCCGCCGCCTTTGCCGCGGCAACCCCCGCCCTGGCCACGCCGGCTGACACCCCGATGTCCGCCGTCCCCGCCGCACCCAAGCTCGACGCCGCGCTGCGCGCGCTCTGGCACGGCCACGTCGTGCACACCCGCGACTACGCGCTGGCGGTACATGCGCATGACAGCGCCAAGGCCAAGGCTGCGGCCGACGCGGTGGTCGCCAATGCCAGGCAGATCGCCGATGCGGTCGGCGGCTTCTACGGCAAGCCGGCCGGGGCGCGCATGCTCGACCTGCTCGCCGGCCACTGGGGCGGCGTCAAGGCGTTGACCGATGCGCGCGCCGCAAACGACGCGGCGGCCGAGCGCAAGGCGATGGCCGACCTGCAGTCCAACGCCACCGAGATCGCCAGATTCCTCGCCGGCGCCAACCCGAACCTGCCCCAGAACGCCGTGCAGGGCCTGCTGGCCGCCCACGTGGCGCACCACGCGACCCAGATCCAGCAAATCATGGCCGGCGACATGAAAGGTGAGCAGTCCACCTGGCAAGCGATGCAGGCGCACATGGACGTGATCTCCGATGCGCTGGCGGCGGCGATCGCCAAGCAGTTCCCGGACAAGGCCGCCTGAGCATGAGCGCACTCGCACGGCTCGGATCGACCCAGCAGCGCCTGCTGCGCCAGTTGCTGATGGCGCCGGAGGGCTGCTCGGTGGAGGAGCTGTGCGAGCGCCTGCGCATCAGCCACAACGCGGTGCGCCAGCACCTGAGCGCCCTGCTCGCGCGCGACTTCGTCGAACGCGGGCAGGCGCGGGCGACCGGTGGCCGGCCGCAGGCGCGCTTTCGGCTCACCGAGAACGGGCGCGGGCTGTTCCCGCGCAACTACGGCCTGCTCGGCACCGCGTTGCTGGGCAAGCTGCGCGAGCGCTACGGCCCGGCCGCGCTGGAGGAGATGCTGCAGGACCTGGGCCACACGCTCGGCGGCCACGAAGTGCCGCTACCGCCCGAAGCCAGCCACGACGACGTCGTGCAGCGGCTGGCCAGCCAGCTCGATGCGCTGGGCTACGAGGCGGTGGTCGCCAGGCACGGCCAGGAGCCGCAGGTGGAAGCCTTCAACTGCGTGTTCCACGCGCTGGCCCGCAGCGTGCCGCAAGTATGCAAGTTCGATCTGGCCTACATGGAGGCGGCCAGCGGCCGGCGTATTCACCATATGGAGTGCATCATCCGCGGCGGGCACGTCTGTCGCTTCCGGGTCGGTGAGGTGAAGCGTTGAGTCTTTGCAGGAGCGCACCTGTGCGCGACCGACATGCGCCGCGGTCGCGCACAGGTGCGCTCCTACAAGGCGCTCACCACTGCGTGCGGCCAGGCAACAGGCCCTTCAGCTCCGCATCGGTGAGGTTGCGCCACTGCCCCGCCCGCAGGTGCCCCAGCCGTACGTTGTCGATGCGCACGCGGCGCAACTGGGTCACGCGGTAGTCGAAGGCTGCGGCCATCAGGCGGATCTGCCGGTTCAGACCCTGCGTGAGCACGATGCCGAAGCCGAATTTCGCGATCTTGCGTACCTTGCACGGCAGCGTCATCTGGCCATGGATGCGCACGCCGCGCGCCATCCCGGCGAGGAACGCGTCGGTCACCGGCTTGTTCACGGCGACCAGGTATTCCTTCTCGTGGCGGTTCTCCGCACGCAGGATCTCGTTGACGATGTCGCCGTTGCTGGTCAGCAGGATCAGCCCTTCCGAATCCTTGTCCAGCCGCCCGACCGGGAACACGCGCTCGCGGTGGTCGACGAAATCGACGATGTTGCCGGCCACGCTCTGGTCGGTGGTGCAGGTAATGCCGACCGGCTTGTTGAGCGCGATGTAGGTGGCCTTCTTCGCCGACGGCGTGGCGGCCAGCACGCGCATGCGCACCAGTTCGCCGTCGACGCGCACCTCGTCGCCTTCCAGCGCCTTGGCGCCGGTGCCGACCACCTCGCCGTTGATGGTGACGCGCCCGGCAATGAGCCACTCGTCGGCCTCGCGGCGCGAGCACAGGCCGGCCTCGCTGATGTACTTGTTGACGCGCATGGCAGGTCGGTCAGGAACGCAGGCCCACGCCGCGCTTGAGCAGCTGCAGCGCCACGATCGAAAGCCCGGCGACGAACGCGAGCATCACCACGAACGCCACGCCGATGTGCACGTCGCTGATGCCCAGCACGCCGAAGCGGAACGCGTTGACCATGTACAGGATCGGATTGGCGCGCGAGATCGCCTGCCACGGCTCGCCCAGCATGTTGACCGAATAGAACACGCCGCCGAGGTAGGTGAGCGGGGTCAGCACGAAGGTCGGCACCAGGGCGATGTCGTCGAACTTCTTGGCGTAGACCGCGTTGACGAAGCCGGCCAGCGAGAAGATCGTCGCGCCCAGCAGCACCGAGAAGAAGGTGATCAGCGGATGCGCAAGGTGCAGCGAGGTGAAGAACAGCGCAATCCCCAGCACCAGCGCGCCGACCACCAGTCCGCGCGTCACCGCACCGGTGACGTAGCCGAGCAGGATCACCCAGTTGGGCATCGGCGAAACCAGCATCTCCTCCACCGCGCGGCTGAACTTGGCGCCGAAGAAGGAGCTGGAGATGTTGCCGTAGCTGTTGGTGATGATGCTCATCATCACCAGCCCCGGCACGATGTACTGCATGTAGCTGAAGCCGCCCTGGATGGTGCCGATGCGGCTGCCGATCAGCTTGCCGAAGATGACGAAGTAGAGCGTCATCGTGATCGCCGGCGGGATCAGGGTCTGCGTCCAGATGCGCATGATGCGCACGATCTCGCGGCGCACGATGGTGTGCAGGGCGACCAGGTTGGCGGTGGTGTTGCTCATGTTTGGTCCTTTGCTTCTTCCGTCCGGAATGCCGGAAGAGGAATGGATGACGTTTTTGTCCCGGCAACGCCCGGGCAGGGAGCTTGAGATCAGGCCGCCTTGTCGCGCCCGTTCTCGACCAGCCGCACGAACAGCTCCTCCAGCCGGTTGGTCTTGTTGCGCATCGACTTGACCGTCACCCCGTGCGCAGACAACGTGGCGAACAACGAGTTGAGGTCATGCTCGCGCGCCATCTCCGCCTCCAGCGTGTAGTCGTCCACGCGGCGCAGCACCACGCCCGGCAGCGTCGGCAGCGTGTCCGGCGCGGCGACCACATCGAGGATGAAAGCCTCCACGTCCAGCGTCGCCAGCAGCCGCTTCATCGTGGTGTTCTCCACGATGGTGCCGTGATCGATGATCGCGATGTTGCGGCAGAGCTGTTCGGCTTCCTCCAGGTAGTGCGTGGTGAGGATCACCGTGGTGCCGGCCGCGTTGATGCCGCTGACGAACTGCCACATCGAGCGGCGGATCTCGATGTCCACGCCGGCGGTCGGCTCGTCCAGGATCAAGAGCTTCGGCTCGTTCATCATCGCGCGGGCGATCATCAGGCGCCGCTTCATGCCGCCGGAGAGCATGCGCGCCTGGTGCTGCGCCTTGTCCCACAGGCGCAGCTCCTTCAGGTATTTCTCCGCGCGCTGCGCCGCGAGCTTGCGCGGGATGCCGTAGAAGCCGGCCTCGTTCACGCAGATGTCGAAGGGCTTCTCGAACTGGTTGAAGTTGATCTCCTGGGGCACCAGGCCGATCAGCTTCATGGCTTCGTTGCGTTGCTGGTTGACCGACACGCCGAAGATGCGCGCATCGCCGCCGGTGGAGTTGACCAGCGAGGAAAGGATGCCGATCAGCGTCGACTTGCCCGCACCGTTGGGGCCGAGCAGCGCGAAGAAGTCGCCCTGCTGCACGGTCAGCGAGACGCCCTTGAGGGCTTCGACGCCGTTGCCGTAGGTCTTGCGCAGATTGTCGACGACGAGTGCGGGAACAGGGGACATGGGCTGCACCGTGGGGGCCAGCCCTTTATTATACGGGCCCGTTTACCTGCCGCCCGGTCACGCCGGACGTGCCCCGCGCTCCGGAATCCCATGGCTGACCACTTCACTCTTCGTCTCGTCGACAGTTTCATGCTTGCCCCCAGCGTGCGCCACCTGGTGTTCGAGCGCGCCGACGGACAGCCGCTGGCCTTCCAGCCCGGGCAGTTCCTGCAGGTGCACTTTCACTACGACGATGGCACCGCGACCAAGCGCAGCTATTCGGTGGGCACGGTGGGCGACGGCAGTGCGCCGGTGCAACGCATCGAGATCGCCGTGAGCTACGTCGAAGGCGGCGCCGCCACCAAACTGCTGGGCAATCTGCAGCCCGGCGAGACGATCGAGGCGAGCGGGCCGTACGGGCGCTTCTGCCTGCAGCCTGGCGACACCCATCCGCGCTACCTGCTGCTGGCCACCGGCACCGGCGTCACGCCCTACCGCGCGATGCTCCCGCTGATCCGCCAGCTGCTCGCCAAGGGCGACCGCGAAGTGGTGTTGCTTTATGGCGCCCGCAGCGAGGCGGAACTGCTTTACGGCGAGGAATTCGAGGCCTTCGCGAAGGAAAACCCCGGTTTCACCTTCCACGGCTGCCTCAGCCGCCAGCCTCGTGCCGTACCGCGCCCGCACGACCGCAGCGGCCACGTGCAGACCGTCCTGGCCGAGCTGGCCCCGCACGCCGACCGCGACATCGCCTACCTGTGCGGCAACCCCAACATGGTCGATGCCGCCTTCATCGCACTGAAGGAATATGGCTTGCCGGTCGCGCAGATCCGCCGCGAGAAATACATCTCCTCGCGCTGAGTAGGGCACGTTTGCGCTATGCGCGCGCTCCCCCGGCTTTGTCGAAGATGGGGAAGAGGGTTGGGGTGAGGGGCAAGGCTTGCGGGGAGCGTGGGCGCGCTGGCGCTTCTTCGTCCAGGCCAGAGCAACAGCCGCCCTGCCGACATTCCAGGCAAGCCGCGCCTCTTCAAGTTCGACTTGGTCGCGACGATAAGTACGCCACCAGCACAGCCTGTTAACCGACGCTCCACTACACCGCACTGAGGCCAAGGTCCGTCAAAAGTGTGACGCACCTCACGCTTTCAGGCGGAAGTCCGTCGCGTGCCATAAAGGGCGCGCGCAAGCTGCCGAAAGCACCTTTAGCTGCCGGGTATACCCGGTCGTATCGAGGGTCGCGGAATGGCAAATCGGCTTTGCAAGTGGATGGTTGGTGGCCTGGCCGCCTCCCTGCTCGTCTTGTCGGCCGGTCCGGCGACCGCCGACCAGGCCTCGGCCACCCTGCGGGTCTCGCTCAGGGTGGTGGCTTCCTGCAGCGTGCAGACCCAACCGCTGGCGCTGGCCGACTATGCTTCCGGCGGCCCGTCCACGGGCACCGCCATGCCGGGTGCGATCGACGTCACCTGCGCCCGCGGCACACCGGCGGCCGTCTACCTGGAAGGCAACCGCACGCTGCAGAGTCCCAACGGCGACCGGGTGGCCTACGAAGTGCGCGCCAACGGCAACCCCTGGCGGGAGGGCGAGGCTATCCACGTCAAGGGACTGGGGCGCACGCCCATCCACCTGGCCTTGTCAGGCTCGGTGCCGGCCGGCCAGCGGGTGCCGACCGGTGACTATGAAGACCAGGTAGTGGTTCGCGTCGTGTACTGATCGGCCAGCGCTGCCGCCCCGTCAGTAGTAGACGTACACCGTGACGGTATCGGCGTAGCTGCCCGGCGTCGGCGTGACCTGCGGGGGCACGCGGCCGTAAACCGCGATCTGCTGGCTGAAGCCACTCCCCGTGCCGGCGACGGTATCGGTGCCCTGCGTGTTGCCCCATCGCTGGCTGTATCCGTTGTCCCGATACAGATCGTAGGTGACGTAATCGTTGCCCGTACTCAACTTCATGCGCCGCGCGGTGCCGCTGGCACTGGTGCCGTCGTTCAGGCCCACCCGATACGGCGTCCCATTGACGCAGGTGACGCTGATGACCGAGGTGCCGTCCATGTTTGCCGTCAACAAGCCGGTGCTCTGGCCGAAGCTCAAGTCGGTAGCGGTGACGGCGCTGCACGACGGCTTGATGGTTGCCTGGACGGTGAACGGGCTCATCGTGCTGATGCCGTCGTCGTAGCTGTCGTTCAGGCAGCTGACGTTACCGAAGTTGCCCGTGAGCTTGGGGGTGAAACTGGCGTTGTAGGAGCCTACCGGGCTCGATTGGTTGCCGGGTAGGTGGGCGTAGATGTTGACCGTGCCGCTGTAGGTGCCGGGCGCTCCCCAGCGTTTGCGTGGAACAGTGAACACGTCCCGGGCGGGTTGGGGCATGGTGGCTTCATCGATGGAGCCGGCGATATAGCCACCCGCCGCATCGCGGTAGAGCTGGAACTCCAGGCGGGACGCGCCGGCGCCGGCCATCTGCCGGTTGCCGTCGGCGGCCGCGCCCGCTGAGCCGTAGCCGATATTGAAGCAGAGCGTCAGCTGCGCATCCTGGTTGTCGGTGTTGCGGCAGGTGTAGTTGATGGTGACCGGCACATCCACCGCAGTGGACTGCGAGGGATCGACGTTGCCGAAGTTGATGCCCCCATTCTGGATGCCGCTCTGGCAGGTGACGTCGGCCTGCGCGGAAGGCGCCCACATCAGGCCGAGGCCACCTATCAACACCAGGCAGCAGAGCAACAAGCGGTTCATGGCACCCTCGTCGTGATGCAGGTGAGCGGCCCGATTTGCGGGATGCCGTTCCCCTGTTGGCGATATTCAAAGCCGGTGCTGCAGCTGCCGCCCTCGGGCAGGCTCACGTCCAGCACGTTGTGTTCGTCCAGCGTGTCCAGATAGGCCGCGCCGTCGAAGCCGACCAGTACGGACTCGCCTGCCTGGCCGCGCACGCGCACCTGGCTGCCCAGCGGCAACGGCTTGCCTGCGGTGTCGCGCAGCAAAACCGAAGCGGCGCGGATCGGCTTGAGGCCGAAACTCACCAGCGTGCCGGCGCGATCGGTCGGCGTGGCCTGCACGTCGACGCGCCCGACGCGTACGTCCGCCGGCAACTGCATCGGATCGATGCTGAGTTTGTTGTTCTGGTAGGCGTTCAGCGGTGTGACCAGCAACAGCCCCTGTTCGTCGGTGTGACCGATCGGGTTGTTCTCCAGTTTCACCGGCACGTCCGGGATACCGTCAGTGGAGACCAAGGCGAACCCGTTGTAGATGCTGCGTGCGGCAAACGTGCTGCCCCCCATGAACACCAGGGCGCCGTTGCCGCCGGCGTAGACGGTGCTGTCGCCGCTGAAGCGCGTGACGCCCGCCAGCGCCTGGCCGTGGCGGCCCAGGTAATCAAGCTCGGCCAGACCGGTGCGGTTGCCCTCGCCCTGCTGGGTCTGGGCGCGCCAGCCGAAGCCGCCCTCGGTGGGCAGCGAACGGGTGATGCTGGCGTCGACCATGTTGCCGCCGCCCTGATGATCCAGGCCGGTGCTCAGGTAGGTGCGGTCGTCCAGCGACACGCTGAAACTGAGGAACACGCTGCGGTCGCGGGAGTCGTCCAGGTTCTGGTTGAGGTTCAGGCTGAGCGAGGCCATGCGGCCGATCGAGCGGTACCAGTAGCCGCTGGCGTAGCGGCTGGTCTGGTCCAGGTAGCGCAGGTGTACGTAGCTGATGCCGAAGTTGCCGAACGTGCCGGTGCTGATGCCGGCCTGCGCGCTGGCGCTCATTCGAGGCGACGGGCTGCCGTACAGCGCGGCCACGTCACGGTAGCCGCTGCTGCTGCGCATGCCCTGCGCGCTGAAGTTGAAGCGGTTGTTGATCCACTGGTAGCCCAGGCTCAGCTGCGAGCCACCGAGGCCGTGATCGCTGCTGCGCGCCACCGACCCGGACAACACGCCGGCGGTACCGAGCAGCCAGTCGCCGCCCACGCCGGCATTGGCCAGACCCTTTGTCACCTCGGCGTGCGCGCCGGCGGTGAACTGGTCGGTCAGGCCGCGTCGCCAGCTGCCGCTGGCCATAGCATCGCGGGCATAGGAGAACGAGCGCAGGCCATAATCCTGGCGGACAAAACCGAATCCGGCCGACCAGTCGGTCAGGCCCTGCTGCAGCATTTGTTGGGCGCCGTACAACGCGAAGTCGATGGTGGTGACGCGGCCCAGGGCGTCGGTCAGCACCAGCTGGGCATTGCCGGCGCCATTGATGCCCGGCACCGCGTTGAGCTGGAACGGGCCGACCGGCACCTGCCCGGTGTACTGCTTCATGCCCTCGACATACAGCTCCACCTGCGAGGGCAGGGTCGCCTGGCCGAGAAACTGCGGCAGGGGCGCCGTGACGCGGTAGGGTTGCAGCGCGAAGTTGGTGCCGATCTGCACGCCGCCGATGCGTGTGGGGCGTGACCACGAGGTTCCCCCGGTGAGCGTGTCGCCCACCGCCAGCGTGAGCAGGTGCTCGGGAAACGAACGGGTCCAGGTGGTGTCCAGGCGCACCGAGTGGCCGTGCCAGTCGCCTTCGGCGCGGCTGGCCTGGGTCAGTCCCGTGCTGCTCAGCACGCCGGCGCCGCCGAACAGGCGCAGCTCGGTGTAGGCGCTGGCAGTCGCGTTGCCCTGCGTATCGTGGGTGCCGTAAAGGTTGTAGTTGACCAGCGCGCCGGGCGAAGCGCTGGCATGGGGTGTCGGGCGTCCCCGCGTGTTGATCACGTTGGTTTCGAGGTGCAGCAACTTCAGCGGCACGGTGAGCGTGGCCGTCTGCTGCTGTGCGTCGTAGCTCACCTGCACGCCGGGCAGGCTGTCCAGCCGGACCGGGTCCGGCCCATCGGCGGGCAACGCGATACCCAGTTGCTCCAGCGTCTGGCGCGAAGCGAACAACTTGCCGTCCCGGTAGCCCAGGTGCACCAGGCCGCGGTGCATGCCGTTGAGAGTGAGGTCGAGGTAGAGATCGGTGGCCTCGATGGACGCCATCGCGCCCGCCGGACCGAACGAGAGTACCGCCCCATCGGCCGTGCTGGCGCCGCTGTCCAGGTCGACCGCCATCGCACGCGGGGCGGTGGCGATCAGGCAGGGCAGCAACAGCGACTCAGCGAGCGCGATCGGCCAGCGAGATCGTTTGCGTGGCCTTCGCGCCATTGATCGTTGCCTCCAGCGTGCCGGTTCCGGCGAAAACCGTCGCCGACTGCTTGAGTGTCCAGCGCATGGTGGCGCCCGGGAGCACGTAGCCCAGCAAGCCGGCGGCGATCGCCGTACGGTTGCCGGCTTGGTTGACGTAGTCGATCTCGGCCAGCTGCGCATGGCCGGTGCCGCTGTTGGATACCACCAGCACTGCGTGGTCGCCTTCGCGCTGCAACGTCCAGTGCAGAACCGGCGCCACGTCTGCCGCGCCCTGTGGCTGGACGAACACCGGGACGGAGTAGTGCAGTACGAACTGCAGGCCCTTCTGCCCGCTGTCCTTGACCGGCAACTCGTCGATCGCCAACCGGTAGGCCGCCTCGGCGGCGCCACTGCCTGAGGGCGGCGCGCCGATGCGGATAACCCGCACCAGCTGCCGGTCCCCCGGCTCGATGCCGAGCATGGGCGGACTGATTACCAGTTCCTGCGAGGGCGTGAGCTGATCCGTACCGTCCACCTGCGTCCAGCGGTACACGCGCACCTGCGCGTGCACCTTGCCGGTGCCGGTGTTGCTCAACCACAAGCCGTCGGCACGCTGGACGGACTGCAGGGTCAGCGAGACCGGCGCGACCTGCAGGCCGCTGGCCGACGCGCTGGCGCCGGCCAGAATCAGGCCGGCGCACCACAGCGCGCGCAGGAAGGAACGGCGCAACATCGGATGCTCAGTAGGTCACGTCGACCGAAACGGTGTCCGAATAGGTATCGGGCGCGACGTTCAGGCTGCTGCTCAGAACCTTGCCGTAGACGGTGAAGTTCTGGGTGGTGCCATTGCCGGTGTCGTTCTTGGTGTTGGTGCCGGCGACGTTGCCCCACACCGTATTGGCGTTGTCCTGATAGAGGGCGTAGGCGATCTTGTCGGCATTGGCGCCCGTGCCGGCCATCAGGCCGGTACCGTCCGTGTTCGTGGAGCTCGGGGTCAGGCCGATTTTGTAGGCGGTGGTCTTCGAGCACTTGACGTCGATGTTGCTGGCGTTCTGCGTCACGTCGCCGGCCGAATTGGCGTCGACGGTGCCCAGATCCAGCGCGCCGCTGGTGGTGACAGAGCAGGCCTTGTTGATCTTCAGCTTGACCTGGAAGGACGTGGAGGCCGGGTTGTTGGCACCCGAGGCGCTGACGGCAAACCCGCCAAGAGCAAGCAGGGCGGAAGCGAGCAAGGTCTTCTTGAACAGCATGGGTCTTCTCCGGGAAAGGGCTAGTGCCGGGTCCGCTTCGCAACAGCCGTGCCAAGCGGCTGGGCAGCACGCACACAGGCGGGTGTTTGCCGGGGATTGAAGCTGCATGGCGCTTCCAGCGCGCGGGTTCTGCAGCAGCCAAGGATTTGGCGTCTTGACGCGGCAGGTCCCCCAACTGCCGCGTCGTGTCACTTAGTTGACGTATGTGACACGGTTCTCATTTTTTCACAGTCCTTTCACCAGGGGAAGCCGCGTTCTTGTGAGTTTGTAAAGCGTGCTTGACACGCCGATGTGTAGCGCCCTACGCTTTTGTCAAGCTTACTTGACACGAACTCCTCCATGAGCCGCTTTCCTGAACCGGATTACCGCCGCCAGTTGTCGATTGCGATGGTGATCTACATGGCCGCCATGCTGCTGGTCTGGCCACTCAGCCGGACCGCCACCAGCGTGCCGCTGAAGGTGTTGCTGGCGGTGGTGCCGGTGTTGCCGATGCTGTTCGTGATCGGTCTGATGGCCCGGCGGATCGGCGCCAGCGACGAGTTCGAGCAGCGCGTGCACCTGGTGGCGCTGGGCGCCTCCACGGCCCTGCTCGGCGCGCTCAGCCTGGTCGGTGGGTTCCTGGCGGCCGCCGGTGTTCTTCGGCTCGACGGCAGCATCCTGATCTGGGTATTCCCGGTGACCATGCTTGCTTACGGCGCCGCCCGGTGGTGGCTGCTGGTGCGCCATTACGGAGGGAGTGCCGCCTGCGAGGGGACCTCGATGGGTTGGCAGCTCCTGTTGCTGGCCGTGCTGGCGTTGATGGTCCTGGGCGTGGCCTGGTGGCGCGGGCGACTGGACGATTTTGGGGCGGGCCTGTTGGTTGGCCTGCTGCCCGGCGTGCTGGTGGTGCTGGCGATCCTCGTGTGGCGCCGCTTGCGCCGCGGGGGCTGAACCGTGCGCATGCGATCCATGGCGAGGCTGCGGCGCCGATGAAGAACCAGGTACGCGACCTGCGCGGGGAGCAGGGCTGGTCGCAGGCGGACCTGGCCGAGCGGCTGGACGTCTCGCGCCAGACCGTCAATGCGATCGAGACCGGCAAGTACGACCCGAGCCTGCCGCTGGCGTTCAAGATCGCGCGGCTTTTCGGGCGGCCGATCGAAGTGATCTTCGAGCCGACCGACACACCAGGATAGGGAGAGAGAAGGGCATGAACAGGTTGCTGCGTCGCTATGCGAGCCGGCTCTGGTTGCCGACCACGGTGATGTTGATCGTGGTGGTGCTGTTCGAGCGGTATGCGCGGCAGCTGCCGCCGAGCGGCCAGCTGATCGCCGTGACCGTGCTGATGGCGAGCTACGCCTGGACCGGCTGGGCGGAGTTCCGTCACATGCAGCTGATGGACGAGATGCGCCGCCGGCTGGAGATGGAGGCGATGGTGCTGGCCTTCATCGCCGGTACGGGCACGGTGCTGGCGATGTTTTTCCTGCATTCGCTGAAGCTGGTCGTGGTGCCGTTCGCCGCGGCGCCGTTGGCGTTGTTCGGTTGCTACGTACTGGCGCAGCTGTGGGCACGGCTGCGCTACCGCTACTGGTCGCTGTAGGAGGTCGCGTGGGACACCGTACCGCCGTGATCGTCGCCGCGCTCGTGCTGCTGGTTTGCGCGCGCATGCCTGCCTGGTCGGCCGCGGCCGCGCGTGAGGCGGCGCGGGTGCCTGCGGCGTTGGTCGCATCCGGCAAGCGGGCCGGGGTGGATGTCGAATGGGGGCTTGCGCCGAAACTTGGGCGCTGGCTGGAAATCATCCGTGGGAAGGGAAGGGAGTTGAGGACATGGCTTTGAAAGCGCGCACCGTGTTGCGCATCGTGGTGGTCGCCGGCGGGCTTGGCCTGCTGGCGTGGAAGCAGTTTCATCCGCATGCGCCGACGGCGGCCGAAGCCGACGCGGTCGTGGCGACCGCGCCGGCGAAGGACCAGGCCCCGGCCCGGCCGCATACCTGGAAGCTGGGTCGGCTGACGCTGACGGCGTGCGAACTGGGCCGGCCAGACAGCGGCCTGTCCGCAGCCGCCTGGTGCGCACCGTTCGACGTACCGGAAAACCGCGACGATCCGGGCAGCCGAAAGATCACGTTGAACCTGGCGGTGATCCGCTCCGAGGCAGACGTCCCCGCCGGCGACATGCTGGTGTTCCTTGCCGGCGGCCCCGGCCAGGCGGCAACCGAAACCTGGCCGATGGTGGCGCCGGCATTGCAGCCGTTGGTCGCCCACCGCAACGTGCTGCTGATCGACCAGCGCGGCACCGGCAAGTCGAATCCGCTGGACTGCAAGGCGGCCGACACGAACGACAAGGCCGGCGTGGTCGCCGGCTTCGATGCCGAGCGCCTGCGTGCGCAGGTCACCACCTGCCTGAAGGAAGTGCAGGCCAAGGCCGATCCGCGCTACTACACCACCACCGCGGCGGTGGCCGACCTGGAAGACGCCCGCCAGGCGCTGGGCGCGCCGGCCTTCGACCTGGTCGGCGTGTCCTATGGCACCCGCGTGGCGCAGCAGTACGCGATGCATCATCCGGACGCGGTGCGCAGCATCCTGCTCGATGGCGTGGTGCCGAACGAGCTGGTGCTGGGCGAGGACTTCGCGCGCAACCTGGACGACGCGCTCAAGGCGCAGTTCGCCCGTTGCACCGCCGAACCGACCTGCAAGGCGCGCTTCGGCGATCCGTACCAGACGCTCTACCAGCTGCGCGATGCGCTGCGCGCCAATCCGCACAAGGTCAGCTTCCGCGATCCGCAGACCTACCAGAGCGTCGAGCGCACCCTGAGCGACGACGCGCTGGCGAGCGTGGTGCGCCTGTTCGCCTACTCGCCCATTACCGCCGCGTTGCTGCCGTTGTCGATCGACGCGGCCGCGCACGGCGACGTCGGCCCGCTGCTGGGCCAGGCCAAGCTGATCAGCGGCGACCTGGCCGACACCATGAACGGCGGCATGCAGTCCTCGGTGATCTGCAGCGAGGACGCCGACCTGCTCAAGCCGCGCCCGCAGGACGCCAACACCATCCTGGGCACGCGCATGATCGATACGCTCGAGGCGATCTGCTCGGTGTGGCCGCACGGCACGCGCCCGACCGATTTCCACGAGCCACTGAAGACTGCCATTCCAACGTTGTTGCTCTCGGGCCAGTACGACCCGGTGACGCCGCCGCGTTACGGCGAGGAAGTGCTCCGGGGCCTCTCCAACGGCCGTCACCTGGTGCTCAATGGCCAGGGCCACAACGTGATCGCCGCCGGCTGCATGCCCACGCTGGTGAAGAACTTCGTCGAGAAGCTCGATCCGAAGAAGCTCGACGCGAGCTGCCTGGACCGCCTGCAACCGACCCCGCTGTTCATCGACTTCAACGGAGCGACCCCATGATCGAGGTCAAGGACCTGCACAAGGCGTTCGGCGCGGTCAAAGCCGTCGACGGCGTCAGCTTCACCGCCCGCGACGGCGAAATCACCGGCCTGCTCGGCCCCAACGGCGCCGGCAAGACCACCACGCTGCGCATGCTCTACACGCTGATGACGCCCGACCGCGGCCAGGTGCTGATTGACGGCGTCGACGCGGCGACCGATGCGCTCACCGTGCGTCGCCACCTGGGCGTGCTGCCTGATGCGCGCGGACTGTACAAGCGCCTGACCGCGCGCGAGAACATCGACTACTTCGCGCACCTGCAAGGCCTGCCTGACGACGAGGTGCGCAGCCGCCGCGATGCATTGATCGAGGCGCTGGACATGGCCGACATCGCCGACCGCCGCACCGAAGGCTTCTCGCAGGGCCAGCGGGTGAAAACCGCAATCGCCCGCGCGCTGGTGCACGATCCGCGCAACGTGATCCTGGACGAACCGACCAACGGCCTGGACGTGATGGCCACCCGCGCGCTACGGCAGTTCATGCTGAAGCTCAAGGCGGAGGGCCGCTGCGTGCTGTTTTCCAGCCACATCATGCAGGAGGTCGCCGCACTGTGTGACCGCATCGTGGTGATCGCGCATGGCCGTGTGGTGGCCAACGAGACACCCGACGCGCTGCGTGCGCAGACCGGCGAGGCGAACCTGGAAGAAGCCTTCGTGAAACTGATCGGCAGCGAAGAAGGACTGGCCGCATGAACAAGATGGACAACCACCCGCTGCGCCGCAGCCGCGCATTCCTGACGGTCTTCCTGAAGGAGGTGCGCGAGAACCTGCGCGACCGCCGCACGCTGACCAGTGCCTTCCTGATGGGGCCGCTGCTGACGCCACTGCTGTTCGTGATGATCATCACCGTCACCATCAACCGCGAGCTGGACAAGGCCGAGCAGCCGCTCAAGGTCCCCGTGATCGGCGCGCAGTACGCGCCCAACCTGGTCGGCGCGCTCAAGGCTGGCGGCGTGGTGCCGCAGCCGGCGCTGGCCGATCCCGAACGCGCCGTGCGCGACCAGGAGGCGGATCTGGTGCTGCGCATCGCGCCGGACTACCCGAAAGCCTGGCGCAAGGGCGAGCCGGTGCAGGTGGAGTTGATCTACGACTCCTCCCAGCGCGATTCGAGCACGCCGGTCGAACGGGTCACCAGGCTGGTGGAGGGCTATTCCCGCCAGCAGGGCGCGATGCGGCTGATCGCGCGCGGCCTGTCGCCGGTGCTGGGCTCGCCGGTGGTCGTGGCCAAGCGCGACCAAGCCACCGCGCAGTCGCGTGCGGTGCTGATGTTCAACATGCTGCCGTACCTGTTCGTGCTGACCATCTTCATCGGCGGCATGTACCTGGCGATCGACCTGACCGCCGGCGAGCGCGAGCGGCAGTCACTGGAACCGCTGTTCGCCAACCCGGTGCCGCGCTGGAAGATCTTCCTCGGCAAGCTGGCGGCGATCTGCGCGTTCTCCACCGCCAGCCTGGTGATCTGCCTGATTGCCTTCTCGGTGGTCGGCGGCCTCATCCCGACCGAGAAGCTCGGCATGGAAGTGCACCTGGGGGCATCCTTCGCGCTCTACGTGCTGCTGCTGCAGTTGCCGCTGATCGTGCTGCTGGGCGCGCTGCAGTCGATGGTGGCGGCGTTCGCCAAGAGCTACCGCGAGGCGCAGACCTACCTGTCGGTGCTGATGATGGTGCCGATCCTGCCGAGCATTGCCCTGATGGTGATGCCGCTCAAGCCGCAGAACTGGATGTACGCCGTGCCGCTGCTGGGCCAGCACCTGGGCATCCTGGACCTGGTGCGCGGCGAAGGTGTGGCCGCCGTGCCGCTGGCGTTGTGCCTGGCCGGAACGTCGCTGGCCGCGCTGGTTGCCACCCTGGTGACGATGCAGCTCTACCGCTCCGAGCGCCTGGCCATTTCGGGCTGAGGGCAGAGGCGCCCGACCTTGGCTCCCTCTCCCCTGGGGGAGAGGGCTGGGGTGAGGGGGCAAGGCTTGCGGGAAGACAGGCTAGGCTGTGGTAACTCATGTCCTGAGCCGCTGAGAGC
This sequence comes from Frateuria sp. GZRR35, assembly GCF_051900415.1. NCBI lineage: Bacteria > Pseudomonadati > Pseudomonadota > Gammaproteobacteria > Lysobacterales > Rhodanobacteraceae > Frateuria > Frateuria sp. GZRR35. The sequence continues at coordinate 77,863 of NZ_JBHZGL010000005.1, read as the reverse complement.
TCCAGGCGAGCCCCGGCCCCTCACCCCAACCCTCTCCCCGCAGGGGAGAGGGAGCTGTTCAAGGCGAGGTCGAACTGCTTGCCGGTGCCGGCTGCACCGGCGTCCTGTCCTCGGGCCGGCGCACCAGCTTGCCCTGTTTGAACAGTTCGGCGGCGACCTGGTAGTACGCGGTCGCATCGTCGATGTCTTCCGGATCGCGCGGATGCGCCGGTGACGCATCGCCGGTTTCGAAGTCCGGCCGCAGTTGTTCCAGCTTCTTCTGCGGCTCCAGGATCGTCAGCAGCCCCTGGTGCAGGTAGCCGAGCTTCTCGTAGGTGGCGGGGAAGGCCCGCTCACGCCCCGGCGGCAGCTGGAAGATGTCGTAGCCGAAGAAGCGGCTGCGGTAGCTGAAGTGCAGCAATCCCAGCAGCGTGGGCGCGATGTCGATCTGGCTCATGAACCGCTCCACTCGCCTGGGCGCGACGTGTGCGGGCGCGTAGATCCACAGCGGGATGTGGTAGCGGTTCACCGGCAGGCTGGTCTTGCCGGCGCTGGACGAATCATGGTCGGCGGTGATCACGAACACGGTGTCGTCGAAATATGGCTTCTTGCGCGCCCGCTCGATGAAGTCGGCGATCGACCAGTCGGTATAGGCCACCGCGCCCTCGCGCGTGCCGTTGCGCTCCTTCACCCGTCCGGCCGGGAAGGTGAACGGCCGATGGTTGCTCGTCGTCATGATGTGCAGGAAGAACGGCTTGCCCTGGCCGTGGATCCTGTCCATCTGGCCCAGCGCCAGCGTGTACAGGTCCTCGTCGGCCACGCCCCACACGTTTTCGCTGTGGATGGTGGCGTCCTTGGGGATGTCCTTGCGGTCCACCGGGATGTATCCGTTGTGGCCGAAGAAATAGTTCATGTTGTCGAAGTAGCCGTAGCCGCCGTAGACGAACTCCGACACGTAGCCGCGATCGTTGAAGATGTCCGCCAGCGAGAACAGGTTCTCGTTGTGGTGCATCTTGATCACCGAGTCGCCCGGGGTCGGCGGGATCGACAGCGACAGCGCCTCCAACCCGCGCACCGTGCGCGTGCCGTTGGCGTAGACGTTGTCGAAGAAAAGGCTGTTGCCGGCCAGCGCATCCAGGTGCGGGGTGATCTGCCCGTGGCTGGCGCCGAAGGTCTTGAGGAAGTCGGCCGACAGGCTTTCCACGCTGATCAGCACGACGTTGAGATGCTGCTCCGGGCCGGGGTTGCGGATCGCGCGGGTGAGATCGTAGGGGTCGTTGCTGACGTAGGTGGCGTCGGGGGTCTTCAGTCCCTTGCGCACGCGCTCGAACGCGGCCTGGTCGGGCAGCGTGCGGTAGAAGCGCGAGTAGTCCAGGTGGCTGCTGCGGAAGGCGTTGAAGAACTGGTAGATGCCGTTGCCGGCCAGTTCGTTGACGTAAGTGTTGTCGGTGCGGTCCTTCATGCCGCCGTTGACGACCAGCACCGAAAGGATGGTGAGCACCAGCCAGCCCAGCACCACCTTGCCGCGGCCCAGGAAACGGCTGCCCGGGTCGGCCGTGCGCAGCCAGCGGCGGCTGGACCAGACGATCGCCAGCGCCAGCAGGCCGATCAGGCCCATCCACAGGCCGATCGGGTAGGACTCGCGGATGTTGCCGATCACCTCGGTGGTGTAGACCAGGTAATCGACCGCGATGAAGTTGAAGCGCACGCCGAATTCGCCCCAGAACACGAACTCCGAGGCGGCCACGAACAGCAGCCAGTACATCAGCAGCAGCGCCAGCAGGTAGAGCGCCCACTGTCCCGCGCGCGACACGTAGGCGCGCCGTGGCACCAGCCACAGGAACAGCACCAGCGGCCAGGCCACGTAGAGCAGCGTGACCAGGTCGTAGCAGGCGCCGATGCCGAAGGCGTAAAGCCAGTACAGCGGGTTGTGCGGTACGCCGGGGCCGGTCATCGCCAGCAGCACGATGCGGGTCGCAGCGCCGATCAGCAGATAGGTGGCAGCGAGCCACCACAGCGGGCGGAAACGCCGGCGCAGCGGTTGGTCGGGCGTGGCGGACAAGGACATGACGACCCCTGGGTCGGACTGGATGGCAACGTGACTTTATACACGGCGGCGCTTGGCCGGTGCTTAGGAGGCCCGCCAGCGGGAACTCCAGGTGCCTTCTCCCCACGGGGAGAGGGCGCTTGCGGTTATCGAACAAGAGCATGCGCACATCACCCGCCGCTTCCCGCAAGCCTTGGCTCCTCACCCCAGCCCTCTCTCTGAAGGGGAGAGGAGGCCTGGTTTGCGGTGGTTCGCGGGCGGTGTTTCGCGGGCGGTGGTTTTGGGGACCGTGTGGACGGGAAGCCCCTGCTCCCTGACCTGGAGGGGAGGCAGGACGCTCAGTCTGTGGTGGGTTTCGGGACGGCTGCGATGGCCGCCACGCGCGCCTTGTCCATCGCCTCGCCGATCGCCGGTCCGCTCAGCCCGCGGGCAATGAATTCGGCCGCATTGACCGACGCAGCCGCGTCGCGCGTCGCGCGCAGGAATCCCGCCTGCGGATAGGCCGCCTCCGCGCGCCCCAGCCGCCCGCGCTTGTCTGCCTCGCACACGACGAGGAACGTCTCCAGCCGCTGCGGGCGGCGCAGGGCGTCGAGCCTGGTCAGCAGCCGTAGCACGGTTGCCGGTTTGAGCTCCAGGGCCCGGTGCGCATTGAGATGCTCGCGGCAGACCAGTTCGGCCAGCGCAGCGTGCTCGGCCGGCACCTTCAGCCGCGCGGCCAAAGCGCGCAGCGGTGCCACGCCGGCATGTTCGTGCCCGATGTGGCTGGGCAGCACGTCCGCCGGCGTGCATGCCTTGCCCAGGTCGTGGCACAGCGCGCAGAAGCCGACCAGGTCGTCGCCGGGGGCCAGGCGCGCGGCCATGTCCAGCACCAGTTCCAGGTGCACGCCGGTGTCGACCTCGGGGTGGTACTCGGGCCGCTGCGGCACGCCGTAGAGCGCGTCGACTTCCGGAAACAGCACCGCCAGCGCGCCAGCTTCGCGCAGCACGCGCAGGAAGGTGGACGGTTGCGGTTCGGCCAGCGCGCGCCGGGTTTCGGCCCACACCCGTTCGGGCACCAGGTGGTCGACTTCGCCGTCGGCCACCATCGTGCGCATCAGCGCCATGGTTTCCTCGGCCACGCGGAAACCCAGCGGTGCGAAACGCGCCGCGAAGCGGGCCACGCGCAAGAGCCGCACCGGGTCCTCCACGAACGCCGGCGACACATGCCGCAGCACGCGCGCTTCGATATCGCGCTGGCCGTCGAACGGATCGACCAGCGCGCCCGACTCGTCCTGCGCGATGGCGTTGATCGTGAGGTCGCGCCGCGCGAGGTCCGCCTCCAGCGTCACGCCGGGATCGGCGTGGAAGGCGAAGCCGTGGTAGCCGTGGCCGGTCTTGCGCTCGGTGCGCGCCAGCGCGTACTCCTCGCCGGTATCCGGATGCAGGAACACCGGGAAGTCCTTGCCGACCGGCCTGAACCCCTGGGCGAGCATCTCCTGTGGCGTGGCGCCCACCACCACGTGGTCGTGGTCGACCACCGGACGGCCCAGCAGCCGGTCGCGCACCGCACCGCCGACCAGGTAGCGGCGCATGTCAGCGGGTGGCGCCGGCGGTCGCGACCGCGCTGGCCGGCGCGGTGGGACAGGTCACGTCCTTGCGTGGCGTATGGACGTCCGGAAGGCTGTAAGGCTGCCCGATCGCCGGCATCCGCGAGGCCAGCGGCAGGGCCTTGCCGGAGAGGCGCCAGTCGTAGATCACGGCGAAGGCCATCACGCGGGCCACGTAGTCGCGGGTCTCATGGTAGGGAATGGTCGCCACGAACAGGTCCGGCGGCAAGTTGCCGCGTTCGCCGAGCCACTGGTCGACCTTGTTCGGACCGGCGTTGTAGGCGGCGCTGGCCAGCCACGGCGCGCCGCTGAAACGGGCGGCCATCTGCGCCAGGTAGCGCGTGCCGAGCATGATGTTGACCGCCGGGTCGTACAGCGACTGGCCGCCCTGCCAGGCCAACCCGTTCTTTTTCGCCACCTGCGCGGCGGTGGCCGGCACCAGCTGCATCAGGCCGCGCGCGTCGGCGCCGGAGTGCGCGTCGCTCATCCAGGCGCTCTCGGCGCGCGCGATCGCGTAGGCCCAAGACGGGTCGATGCCGGCCTGCTGCGCCTGCGGCACCACGCCATCCTGGCTGGCCAGCGGGAAGCGCTGGTCGTAGTAGCGCAGCGCATCGCCGCTGGAGTAGGTGAACACCGCGCGGTCGTACCAGCCACGCTCGTAGGCCAGCCGCGCGGCGATGCGCAGCGTGGTGGCGTCGGCATCCCCGAGCGCGCGCGACCATTCGCGGCGCGCGAGTTGCGGCAGGTCCACGGCGAACAGTTCGAAGGCGCGCTGCAGCCCGGGCTTGTCCAGCAGCGCCTGTTCGCGCTGGGCATCGTCCGGCGGGTCCAGCGGGCAGATCGCGTAGTCGTCCTGCACGCGGTCGGCGGCGAGGAAACCGTAGTAGGTCGGCTCCTGTGCGAGCTTCGCGTAGAGCGTGCCGGCCTGGTCGGCCTGGCCGGTGGCGGCCAGTGCGCGGGCGCGGAAGTAGCGCCACTCGTCCTCGTCCTGCTGGCCGGCGGGCATGGCGTCGATCGCGGCCAGCACGGCCGGCCAGTCCTGTCGTGCGAGCGCGACGCGCGCGCGCCATTCGCGGCTGGTGTCGGTCTGCACGTCGGCGGGCAGGCTGGCCAGGCGGACCAGCGCGTGCTCGTCGAAGTCGGTGGCGTGGAACAGCGCCAGCGCGTAGCGCACGCCATCGCGCTGGGCGGGGGTGAAGCTGAAGCGAGGCGCCAGGCGTTTCCAGCCGGCGTCGGCCGCGTCGGTGTCGCGCCGGGCCAGGCGCTTGAGCGCCAGCGCGGCCGCCTGGCGGTGGCGCGGCGTGTCGGGCCACTGGGTTGCATCGGCGACGGCGGCGGCCGGGTCGCGCAAGGCTTGCGCCAGTCGCGCGGCGGCCTTGCCTTCCTCGCCCGGCAGCCAGCCGGCCAGCGCCGCGATGGTGCCGCCCTGGCCCGCGTCGATCGCGCGATCGATACGTGCCCACAGGCGCGCGCTGGTGAGCAGGCCGGCATCGTGCGCGGCGTCGAGCACCGGATCGCAGGTGTTGGGCAGGCTGGGGCTGTTCCACAACGCGGCCAGGTCGCGCTCGAAGTCGAGCGTGCCGCCCTGCGCCAGTCTGGCCTGCAGCGCGTCGCAGGCCAGCGCATCGCCGAGGCCGCTCTGGTACAGCGCCAGGAAATCGTCCCAGTGCTGCTGGCGCGCCTGGCTGCGCAACCAGGCGCGGCGCAGGTCGGCAGCGGGCAGCAGGTTGGGGTAACGCTTGATGTAGTCGGCGACCGTGGCGCGGTCGAGCGTGTCCACGTCGTGCTCGAGCGCAGCTTCTTCCAGATAGGGATACAACGGGTAATCGGCCAGCTCCTTGGCCCAGCTGCGCCAGCCGTCGCCGCCCTGCTGGGCCACCGCCCAGGCCTGCCTGAAGGCGAGGCGCTGCTCGGCCAGCGAGGGCGCGGCATGTACCGTCGGCGCGAGGAAACACCAGGCGGCGAGGGCGAACAGGAGGTGCGACAAGGGACGCCGCGCGCGGGCGGCCGGGGAGGTGTTCGGGGTCATCGTCACAAGTGTAGTAATCCGCGGTAAGCGCAGCGTTAATCGCCGGCATCCAGACGCACGCTTGATAAGCTGGCGTTTTTGCCCGCCGCAGGAATCCATGTCCGCCACGCCGTCGCTTCGTTCCCGCCCGCACTGGCCCGCGTGGGCCGCGCTCGTGCTGGCAGCCCTGGCCGGCGTGCTCGGCTGGTGGTGGATGGGCCGGCCCGTGGCGCTGCCGGATGCGCCCTCCTCGCGCATCGCCTGCGTGTCGTATGCGCCGTACCGGCGCCCGGGCGAAACGCCGTACGACCCGAGCACCTTCATCAGCCCCGAGCGCATCGATGCGGACCTGCGCGCGCTGTCGCAGCGCTTCGACTGCGTGCGTACCTACTCGCAGGGGCAGGGCCTGGCGGCGGTGCCGTCGATCGCCCGGCGCTACGGCATGCAGGTGCTGATGGGCATCTGGCTCGGCCGCGACCCGGCGGCGAACGCGCAGGAAATCGCCACGGGCATCGCCACGGCCAACGCGAACGCCGACGTGCTGCGCGGGGTGATCGTCGGCAACGAGGTGCTGCTGCGCGGCGAGCTCGCGCCGCAGACGCTGGCCGGCTACGTGCGACAGGTGCGTGCGGCGATCCCGGCCTCGGTGCCGGTGACCTACGCCGACGTGTGGGAGTTCTGGCTGCGCTACCCGCAGATGGCGCAGGCGGTCGACTATCTGACCATCCACATCCTGCCGTACTGGGAAGACGAGCCGGTGCCGCCGGAGCACGCCGTGCGCCACGTGGCGCAGGTGTATGCGCAGATGCAGCGCGCATTCCCCGGCAAGCGGGTGATGATCGGCGAAACCGGCTGGCCCAGCGCCGGCCGCCCGCGCCGCGCCGCGCGCGCCACGGTGGTGAACGAGGCGCGCTACCTGCGCGAGTTCCTCGACTACGCCGCCAAGGTGCACATGCCCTACAACGTGATCGAGGCCTTCGACCAGCCGTGGAAACGCATGCAGGAAGGCACGGTCGGTGGCTACTGGGGCATCTTTGACGTGGACGCGCGGCCGAAATTTCCGATGACCGGACCGGTGGTGGAAGAGCCGCGCTGGTGGTGGGGCTGGATTGCCGGCGCGGCGGGTGCGGCGCTGTTCGGCATTGCCGGCGTGCCGCGCAACAAGCGCGCTGCGGGCGGCTTGCTGCTGGCCGGCTTCGCCAGCGGTGCCGCACTGGCCTGGCAGGGTCGGCAGATGATCTTCGCCTGCCGCGACCTGCTCGAGTGGGGCGCGTCCATCGCCGCCTGCGTGGCTGCGCTGGCGACGGCGTTCTGGCTCGCGCGCGGCGTCGTGCGTCGCCTGGCCGGACGGGAGGCCGTGCCGTGGGCACCGGCGTGGCTGTCGCTGGGCTGGCTATTCGCCATGGCCTGGTACGACCTGCTGCTGGTGTTCGATGGTCGGTACCGCGACTTCCCGCTCGGGCTGTTCGCGCTGCCGTGCGTGGGTTACGCGCTGGCCGGCTGGCTCGATCCGCAGCCGGCGCGTCCGCCGCTGGAGCACCGCCTGCTGGCCGTGCTGCTGCCGGCGCTGGGAACGCTGGTGGTGGTGCAGGAGGTGGGTCTCAATCTCACCGCCTGGCTATGGCTGGGGCTGAACCTCGCCCTCGCCGTGCCGGTGCTGGCGGCGTGGTGGCAGGCCATCCGCCTGGGCCCGCAGCAGGCGTAGCGCGCCGACCAGCAGCGCGAACGCGCCGGCCTCGAAGCAGTACAGCACCAGTGCGGCCACGCCCAGCGCGGCGGCCAGCCACGCGGCCAGCGGATGGCGCCAGAACAGCGCGATGAAGGCCGCGGTAAGCGCCGCGTAACCGTAGGTGTAGCTAAGGAAGCCCAGTACCGCCCATTCGCGCCAGGCGCACCAGGCCGGGCCTCCGCCGACGGTGCACAGGTTGGCCACCGCCGGTGGCTCGATCACGCCATAGCGCACCGCGGAGGCGGCGAGCGCGACCAGCGCGAGGGTGAACCAGGGCAGGACCAGGCGCAGCGTGCGGCTCATCGGCGCAACCGGTGGGCGCGTGGCGCCAGTGGGGCGGCCAGGCGGATCTCCGCCGCCAGCGGCAGGTGGTCGGAAAACGCCTGCGGCAGGGCCCAGACGCGTTCGAGCGTGAGCGACTCGGACAACAGGATGTGATCCAGCGCCCGCCGCGGCTTCCAGCTGGGGAAGGTCGGCGTGGGCTGCTCGGGCGGCTGCAGGCTGCAGCGCGCGAACAGGTGGCGCATCTCGGCGCTGTGCGCCTCGGTATTGAGGTCGCCCATCAGCACCACGTTGGGGTAGCCGTGGAGGACCTCGGCGATGAAGGCGAGCTGGCGCGCGCGCGCCTGCGCCGACAGCGAAAGATGGGCGATCATCACGGTGAGCGCCTCGGCCTCGGCGCCGTAGCGCACCAGCAGCGCGCCGCGGCCGGGAATGCGGCTGGGCAGCGGGTAGTCGTAGACGCTATGCGGCTCCATCCGGCTGATCAGGCCATTGGCCGAATGCGCCAGGCGCGCCATCGGCCGGTTCGGCTGGTGGCTCCAGAACGGCAGGCCGGACGCCTCGGCCAGGTAGCGGGTCTGGTTGAGAAAACCCGAACGCAGGCTGCCGGCGTCGGCCTCCTGCAGGCCGATCACATCGAATTGCGGCAGCACCTCGGCCAGGCGGTCGAGGTTGTCCAGCTTGCTGCGGCCGGGCAGCACCGCATTGATGCTGCGGGTGACGTATTCGCTGTAACGCTGCACGCTGGCGCCGGCCAGGATGTTGCAGCTGAGCAGGCGCAGGCGGCGTTCGGCGGGAGCCTTGTCGGGGAGGGCTTTGGCGGCGCTGGTCATCGAGGCGAATAGGGAAGGGCTTGGTGGGCGGTCATTGCTTGCACCGTTCACCCTGGCGTGGCGCAGCGAAATCGAAGCCGTTCGATTTCGCCGCTGGCCAGCGATCAGGGACAACGGTCACGGCAGCAGCATCGCCCCCCCTGTGTGAACGCGAGGCGCGCCTGGTTAGTTGCCGGCCAGTTCGCGATCGACCAGCCAGCGGGTGAGCTTGACCAGTTCGTCCAGCGTCTTCACGTGGGCGCTGCGGTACTTGCCGTCCACCACGATGGTCGGGGTGCCGTCGATCTGCCACTTCTGCAGCAGGTCGAAATCCTTCTTCATTTGCGCGGTCGCGGCGTCGGAGTTGGCGATCTGGAGGAACTTCGCGCGGTCCACGCCCTGGCGTGCGTAGAAGTCGGCCAGCTCGTCGAGCGTGTTGATTGGGTAGTGGTCCTCGAACTTGGCCTCGAACAGGGACAGGTGAGTGCGGTCGACCACGCCCAGTTGCCGGGCCGCGTAATAGGCGCGGGCGAACGGCATCCAGGCGTCGTTGAAGGGCGCCGGCAGCAGCTTGAACTCGACGCCCTTGGGCAGCGACTTGCGCAGCTCCTCGGCGGTCGGCGCGAAATGCGCGCAGTGCACGCAGCCGTAGGAGAACACCTCCACCACTTCGACCTTGCCCGCGGGGCTCAGGCGCTCGTGCGGTGCGGGCAGCGTCACGTACTGGTCGCCCTCGGTGAAGGGCGCGGGCGTCTCGGGTGACGCGGTGCAGGCGCTGGCCAGCAGCAGGCCGCCGAGCAGAGTCAGCAGACGCAGGCGGGCGAAGTGCTTGATCATGGAAGTCTCCGAGGAATGGATAGCGTGCGGCGCGTGCCGCGCGGATCCCGCGCATTGAACCACCTCTGCGCCGACCCGGCGAAGAACCCGTGCGCGGAAACGCGACCTTGGACCGCGGATCGCAGCAGCGAGTTTCACGGCCGCAGGCGCCGGGCCGCTGCGGGCGAAAGACATCGCCCGGACGTGCGCTGCGGTGGTCCTGCCGTGACGGAAATTACTTCCCGGCCGCTTCCTTCGACACCAGCCAGTTGGCCAGCTCGATAGTCTGCGGGTAGCCGCCGGCGTCGCCGACGTCGAAGCGGTACTTGCCGTTGACGATCAGCGTCGGCGTGCCGGTGACGCCGTAGGCCTTGATCAGGTCGTCGGCGCGCTTCATCTGCGTGTTGATGCTGAAGGAGTTGGCGACCGCCACGAATTCCTTCGGATCGGCGCCGCACTTTGCGTAGACCTTGGCGGCGTCGGCGATGGTCGGCAGCGCGTCATGCGGCTTCAGGCCGTTGCCCGCCTGGTTCATGGCCGACAGCTCGCCGCTCTTCCACACCGCGTCGTACATGGCGTCGTTGCACTTGTCGGCTACGCCCAGCGCCTTGGCGGTGAAGTAGGCGCGCTGCAGCATCGGCCAGTTTTCCTGCGGGATGAACGAGGCCGGGAGATAGGCCATCACGGCGTCGGAAGGCAGGCTCGCGGCGAGCTGGCTGACCACCGGGTGGAACTGGTTGCAGGCCGGGCAGCCGTAGGAGAACACCTCGGTCACCTCGATTTTGTCGGTGGAGGTGGCCTTGGGCTGGGCCGGCTCGATGCGGAAGTAGTTCTTGCCCTCGACCCACTTGCCGTTGTCGACGAACGGCGCGGCCGGCGGAGCGGTGGGCGTGGGCGTGCCCGAGGCGGCGGCGGTGGCGACGTTTGCCGGTGCGCTGGCGGCGGGAGCCGGGGCGCTGCTCGCGGCCGGCGCGGTGTTGGCCGCGGGCGCGGCGGCCGTGGTGCTGCTCGGGGTCGGCGATGCGGGCGCGCTGCCGGTGTCGCTGTCATGGCTGCAGGCGGCGAGGGCGAGCAGGGCGGCACACAGGATCGGCAGGCGCTTGAGCATGGGGACCTCGGAGCTTGGTCGGGATGCCGGCGGCATCCCGGGGCTGAAAACGGACACGCCGGCGGAGGCCGGCGTGTGGGATCGATCAGGGCGTGGCCGGCTTGTTGGGGCCCGCCGCGTCGTTCACATGCAGGCCTTCGACGTAGCTGGACAGGGCCGCGATGTCCTTGTCGTCAAGCTTCTTGGCGATCGCCGGCATGATCTTGGCCTGCGCGTCGTCGCCCCAGGTGGTGCCGTCGCGCCAGGACTTGAGGGTCTTCTCGACGTACTGCGCGTGCTGGCTGGTCAGCTGCGGATAGGCCGCACCCGGGTTGCCGCGGCCGTCGATGCTGTGGCACGCCATGCAGGCGGGGATGCCGCGCTCGACGTCGCCCTGGCGGAACAGCGTCTCGCCCTGCTGCACCAGCGCGGCGTCGGCCACGCCCGGCAGCGACTGCTTGGTGGCGAAGTAGGCGCCCAGGTCGTGCATGTCCTGCTCGGACAGCGGCGCGGCCATGCCCATCATGATCGGGTTCTGGCGCTGACCCGCCTTGAAGTGGGTCAGCTGGCGGACGATGTAGGACTCGTGCTGGCCGGCGAGCTTCGGGTACTGCGCGTCGGTGGAGTTGCCGTCCATGCCATGGCAGGCGCCGCAGGCGGCAGCCTTGCCCTGACCGGCAGCCGCATCACCGGGCTTGGCCACGGCGGCGACTTCGGCCGGCGCGGCCGGCTGGGCGGCGGAGGCGGCGGCCGATGGCGCGGCGCTCGCCTGCTTGCCGCTGTCGGCGGGTGCCGAGGGCAGCGCGTCGACGCCGGGCGCACCGGCCGAGCTCTTCTGCGCGGCAGTGGTGGCACTGGCCGGCGCAGCTTCCGCGGGCTTGGCGTCCTGCGCCACGACCACGCTGGCAGACAGCGCGAACACCAGGGCGATCATGCCGCCGAGGGCAGCGGGCCGGAAACCGGCGGACCGAAAACTCATACACTTGTCTCCCGAAAGACGGCTCAATCCGCCGTGGACCGCTGCCAACATGGCCTGCGGCAGGCAGAAACCGCCGAATTATCCCCGCGCCACCGCATTCCGGTCAAACCGTTCCCATGCCCAATCCGCTCAACGGCGCGCAGTTCGTGCTGGCCGCCCACCGCATCAGCCAATTGCCCGCCGACGAGGGCGCCGAAGTGGCCTTCGCCGGGCGCTCCAATGCCGGCAAGTCCAGCGCGCTCAACGCGTTGACCGGGCACAAGGGCCTGGCGCGCACCTCCAAGACGCCCGGACGCACGCAGCAGATGGTCGCGTTCTCGCTGCCGCCGCTTGCACAGGACGGAGGCGAGACGCCGCTGGAAGCGCGCCTGATCGACCTGCCCGGCTACGGCTACGCCAAGGTGCCGGAGGAGCTGCGCGCGCACTGGAAGCAGGAGATCGACGCCTACCTGCACCGCCGCCGCAGCCTGCGCGGCGTGGTGCTGATCGCCGACATCCGCCATCCGCTGAAGGAATTCGACCGGATGATGCTGCAGTTCTGCTTCGAGACGAACCTGCCCTGCCATCTGCTGCTGACCAAGGCGGACAAGCTCTCGCGCAACCAGGCCATGCAGGCGTTGGCGGCGGTGCGCAAGGGTTTCGGCGACGGGGTACAGGCCAGCGCGCAGGTGTTCTCCTCGGCCGACGGTACCGGCGTGGAACCGGCGCGCGAGGCGGTGCTGGCGCTACTGCGCACGCCGCGCGGCTAATGCGTCCTCCTGTAGGAGCGCACCTGTGCGCGACCGCCATGCATCCCGGTCGCGCACAGGTGCGCTCCTACGGGAGGCAATGGTCAATCAGCCCAGCGATTCCATGAACACTGCGCACAGCGCCGCCATGCCTTCGCGGTCGTCCTCGTCGAAACGACCCACGAGGGGGCTGTCGACATCCCACACGCCCAGCAGCGAGCCGTCCGGCTTGACCAGCGGCACCACGATTTCCGACTGCGAGGCCGCATCGCAGGCGATGTGGCCTTCGAACGCGTTGACGTCGTGCACCAGCTGGATTTCGCGCGTGCGTGCGGCGGCGCCGCACACACCGCGGTCCAGCGCGATGCGCACGCAGGCCGGCTTGCCCTGGAACGGGCCGACCACCAGCTCGGTGCCGTCGAACAGGTAGAAACCGGACCAGTTGAGGTCGGGCAGGCTGTTGAACACCAGCGCGCTGAAGTTGGCCGCGTTGGCGATCAGGTCGCGCTCGTCGGCGAGCAGGCCGCGCGCCTGGCTGGCCAGGTCTGCGTAGTGTTCGCGCTTGCTGGCGTAGGTGGTTTCGGCGAGGTGGAACATCGGCGCGTTTCCGTCGGCAAAGCCCGTATTATGCGCCCGACATCCGGTGGGGGCCGTGCGATGAGCCCGACCGAACAGCGCGAGGGCATCGAGGCAGGGCGGCTGGACATGTTCGTCGTTCCCGCCGTGCTGGGCCCGGCCTCGGCGCTGGCGGCGCTGCTGCTGCCGCTGTCCGCGCCGCCGGTGCTGTGGTCGCTGCCCGGCTGCCTGTACGTGCTGATGTACCTGATCGGCCCGCTCACCACGCGCTTTGGCCGTCGCCACGGGCTGGCCTGAAACCCGCCTTGCTTGCCCGTGGCCGCCGCGGCGCGGAACATGTCCGGTTCGCCACGATGTTCCAGGACCGCAATGCAGAACCTATCGAACGCAGGCGGCGCGCTGTTCGTCGCCGGCACCGACACCGGCATCGGCAAGACCCACGCCGCCTGCACGCTGATCCACGCGCTGCGCGCGCGGGGGCTGGCGACGTGCGGCATGAAGCCGGTCGCCAGCGGCTGCCTGGAGACGCCCGACGGGCGGCGCAACGAGGATGCGCTGGCGCTGCAGGCGGCCGCTAGCCGTCCGCTCGACTACGACGCGATCAACCCTGTCGCACTGCGTGAGCCGCTCTCGCCGCACCTGGCCGCGCGCCTGGAACGAACGACGGTGTCGATGGGGCCGTTGCACGCCGCCTTCGGCCTGCTGCGCGCCGCGCACGACATGGTGGTGGTCGAAGGCGTGGGCGGATGGATGGTGCCGCTCGCGCCTGGTTTGCTGGCCTCGGCCATCCCCCGACAGTGGGACCTGCCGGTGGTGCTGGTGATCGGCCTGCGGCTGGGTTGCCTCAACCATGCGCTGCTGAGCGCGCGGGCGATCCTCGACGATGGCTGCCGCCTGGCCGGCTGGATCGGCAATCGCATTGATCCGGCCATGGCGGCGGTCGAGGACAACCTGGAAACCCTGCGCGAGATGCTGCCCGCGCCCTGCCTGGGCGTGCTGCCCTATGGCCTGGACCCCGTCCAGGCCGCGGGGCGGCTGGAACTTGCGCCGTTGTTCGAACACCGAACCGTGGCCCTGTAGGAGCGCACCTGTGCGCGACCGCCATGTCCGGCTGTCCCGCGAGGCGCAGCATGGCGGTCGCGCACAGGTGCGCTCCTACAAAGGGCGTCCGCGTGGCGACCGCTTCACGCCACGCATGCTTCGATTCATCCGAGCCCAAACGCAGGAGTGCGCATGAGCAACCGCAATCACTATTACCTTTCGGTCGACGACATCCGCCACGCCCGCGGCGCGGACCCGGCGCTGGCCTGGCAGGGCTCCAGTCCGGACGACCTGGCCGCCGCGCTGCAGGAATCGCTGCGAGGTACCGGCCTGTTCGAGCGCTGGCGCGCCATGCAGCCGGACCCCGATGAGGTCGACATGAGCCTGGCCGCGACCGACCCGCAGGCCACCGCCAGTGCCAAGGTCGCCGACCTGCACGTGGACGTCGACCTGGTGACCGATCTGCCGATGCGCGTGGTGCGGGCGCGGCTCAACTGGCTGATCGGTTCGAACTGGCAGCTGCGCGACATGCGTGCCGCCTGAGCGCCCAGGCGACGGCGAGGCACTTCCGGCCCTTGGAAGTCGCGCCCCAGTGTGGTTAGAGTCGAACGCTTTGACTCACCCGTTCCGCGCCGCGGACGCCACTTCTGGGGAATACCGATGCCTCGTCTTCGCCTGCTCGTGATCGCCACTTCGATCGCCATGGCCGCCTGCTCGCAATCGTCCAACGACAACCAAGCCACGCCCGCGCCCACCGCGAGCGCGCCGGCGGCCAGCGCCAGCACGGCGCAGGCCAACCCGTTCTTCGCCGCCAGCACGCTGCCGTTCCAGGCGCCGCCGTTCGACAAGATCCAGGAAAGCGACTACCAGCCGGCGATCGAAGAAGGCATGCGCCAGCACCTGGCCGAGATCGAGAAGATCGCCAACAACCCCGAGCCGCCGACCTTCGATAACACCTTCATCCCGATGGAGAAGTCCGGTGCGCTGCTCAAGCGCGCGATGACCGCCTTCGACACGGTCACCGGCGCCAACACCTCCGACGCGCTGCAGAAGGTGCAGGAGGAGGAAGCGCCCAAGCTTGCCGCGCACCAGGACGCGATCTACCTCAACGACAAGCTGTTCCAGCGCGTGGAGACGATCTACAACCAGCGCGACAAGCTGAACCTCGATCCGGAATCCCTGCGCCTGGTCGAAGTCACCTACAAGGACTTCGTGCACAACGGCGCCAAGCTCTCGGCCGCCGACAAGGCCAAGCTGAAGGAGCTCAACAAGGAAGAGTCCACCCTCAGCACGCAGTTCACCAACAAGCTGCTGGCCGCCACCAAGGCCGGTGCGTTGACCGTCGATGACGCGGCCAAGCTCAAGGGCCTGTCCGAGGGCGACCTGGCCGCCGCCGCGCAGGCGGCCAAGAGCCGCGACCTCGACGGCAAGTGGACGCTCACGCTGCAGAACACCACCCAGCAGCCGGCGTTGAAGGACCTGGACGATCGCGCCACCCGCGAGGCGCTGTTCAAGGCTTCCTGGGACCGCGCCGAGCACGGCGGCGACAACGACACCCGCGCCACCATCGAGCGCATCGCGCAGATCCGCGCAAGCCAGGCCAAGCTGCTTGGCTATCCGACCTTCGCCGCCTGGAAGCTCGAAGACCAGATGGCCAAGACGCCCCAGCGCGCGCTGGACTTCATGCACAACCTGGTGCCGGCGGCCACCGGCCGCGCCGAGCGCGAGGCCAAGGACATCCAGGCCGTGATCGACAGCCAGCACGCCGGATTCAAGCTCGACGCATGGGACTGGCAGCACTACGCCGAACAGGTGCGCAAGGCCAAGTACGACCTGGACGAGAACCAGATCAAGCCGTACTTCGAACTGGACAACGTGCTGCAGAACGGCGTGTTCTACGCCGCCAACCAGCTCTACGGCCTGACCTTCAAGGAGCGCCACGACATCCCGGTGTGGCAGCCGGACGTGCGCGTGTTCGAGGTGTTCGACAAGGACGGCACTTCGATGGCGCTGTTCTATTGCGATTACTTCAAGCGCGACAACAAGGGCGGCGGCGCCTGGATGAGCAACCTGGTGGAGGAGTCGACCCTGCTGGGCACCAAGCCGGTGGTCTACAACGTCGCCAACTTCACCAAGCCGGCGCCGGGCCAGCCGGCACTGCTGTCGTTCGATGACGTGATCACGATGTTCCACGAGTTCGGCCATGCGCTGCACGGCATGTTCGCCGATACCAAGTACCCCTCGCTGTCCGGCGCCAACACCGCGCGCGATTTCGTCGAGTTCCCCTCGCAGTTCAACGAGCACTGGGCGACCAACCCGAAGGTGTTCGCGCACTACGCGATCAACTACAAGACCCACGAGCCGATGCCGCAGGCGCTGGTCGACAAGATCAAGCAGGCGCGCCACTTCAACAGTGGCTACGACATGACCGAGCTGGTTGCCGCGGCGCTCCTGGACATGGGCTGGCACACGCTGCCGGCCGACACGCCGAAGAAGGACGCGGACAAGTTCGAGACGGAGGTCCTCACCAAGGACAAGATCAACCTGTCCTACGTGCCGCCGCGCTATCGCTCCAGCTACTTCCAGCACATCTGGGGCAACGGCTACGCCGCCGGCTACTACGCCTACCTGTGGACGCAGATGCTGGCCGACGACGGCTTCGAGTGGTTCAAGGAGAACGGCGGCATGACCCGCGCCAACGGCGACCGCTTCCGCAAAATGGTGCTCTCGCGCGGCAACACCGAAGACCTGGCGCAGATGTACAAGGCCTGGCGCGGCAAGGAACCGAGCGTGGAACCGATGCTGATCGACCGCGGGCTCAAGGATGCGCCCGAGGGCAACGAGAAGTAAGCAAGAAGGGCCGGCGCAAGCCGGCCCTTCTGCTTTGGCCCCCTCTCCCCTCCGGGGAGAGGGCTGGGATGAGGGGCACGTTTGCGATAACACCACCACCGAGCGTGGCTCCGATCGATCAATCCCGCGAGCCCCGGCCCCTCACCCCGACCCTCTCCCCGGAGGGGAGAGGGAGCAGGGCGCTCAATAGGCGAACTCGCGGAACACCGGGTCGACGCTGCCGCCCCACGGCCCGTGGAACAGTTCGAGCTTGCGCTCGGCCGGCGTCTGGTTCGCCTCGACGATTTCGATCATCGGGTCGAGGAAAATGCTCTCGTCGGCACCGTTGCGGTTCAGTCGTGCGCGGCGCTTCAAACCATGCGCGGCGATCTTCAGCGTCTCGGCCGCAAGGTCCCGCACGGTGCCGCCACGGAAGGGCAGCTTGAGCGCCTGCCTGGGCACGCCGTCGCGCAGGGCGTGGCGCTCTTCCATGGTGAAGTCCTTCACCAGGTCCCAGGCCGCATCCAGCGCCTGGTCGTCGTACAGCAGGCCGACCCACAGCGCCGGCAACGCACACAGGCGGTTCCATGGGCCGCCATCGGCGCCGCGCATCTCCAGGTACTGCTTCAGGCGCACCTCGGGGAAGGCGGTGGTGAGGTGGTCGGCCCAGTCCTTCATCGTGGCGCGCGTGCCTGGCACCGCATCGAGCGTGCCGTCGAGGAAGCGTCGGAAATCCTGCCCGGCCAGATCGATGTAGCGGCCGTCCTGGTAGCTGAAGTACATCGGCACGCCCAGGATGTAGTCGACGTAGCGCTCGTAGCCGAAGCCTTCCTCGAACACGAAGTCGAGCATGCCGGTGCGATGTGGGTCGGTGTCGGTCCACACGTGCGAACGGTAGGAGAGGAAGCCGTTGGGCCGCCCTTCCGTGAACGGCGAATCGGCGAACAGCGCGGTGGCAATGGGCTGCAGCGCCAGGCTCGCGCGGAACTTCTTGATCATGTCCGCTTCGGACGAGAAATCCAGGTTGACCTGCACCGTGCAGGTGCGGGTCATCATGTCCAGGCCGAGGTTGCCGACCTTGGGCATGTACTCGCGCATGATCTTGTAGCGGCCCTTGGGCATCCAGGGCATCTGGTCACGGCGCCACTTGGGCTGGAAGCCCATGCCGAGGAAGCCCAGTCCGAGCCCGTCGGCCACCGAACGGACTTCCTCCAGGTGCGTGTTTACCTCGCAACAGGTCTGGTGGATGTTCTCCACCGGCGCACCAGAGAGCTCGAGCTGGCCGGCCGGCTCCAGCGTGATGTTCGCCTTGCCGCGCGTGAGTGCCACTGGCGTTTCGCCCTCGCGGGCGATCTCCCAGCCGTAGCGCGAGGCCAGTCCTTCCAGCAGCGCGCGGATGCCGCGCTCGCCCTCGAACGTCGGCGGCGCCAGGTCGTCCGTGCGGAAGCCGAACTTTTCGTGCTCGGTGCCGATGCGCCAGTCCTCGCGCGGCTTTTCGCCGGCGGCGAGGTAGTCCGTGAGCTGCTGGCGGCTTTCGATCGGGGTGCTCTTTACGGCACTGGGGATGGACACAGGCGATGCCTTGCTTCGGAGGAGCGGCCACTATGGGGATTGCGCCCGCGCCCTGAAAGGGGTGGACGTCGAAATAGTGTACGCCGAGGTTCTGGATAACCGCTGTGAAAGGCCGTGTCCGGTTGATTTGCAAGCAAAAACAGCCTTCTTCCGAACCGGCCTCGGCTGTGAGGAAAGCGTGAAATCACCCTTGACGGGGCAGGGCGCAAGATCGCGCGGCCTCGGGGTGGCATCTTGCGTAGGGAGAAACCTATGTTTACCAAGTTCGCGCGTCGCAGCGTGGCTGCGGTGACGCTTTGCCTGTTTCCCGCGGTGGCCGTCCTGGCCGCGCCAGCGGTCCCCACGGTGGAACCCCGCGTATCGAGCGCCGCAGGCGCGCCTTGCGTGGTGATCCTGTTCACCGACCAGCCGTTCGACGAATTCACCAGCTACAGCTACGCGCCGCCGCCGGGGTGTCCCGGCCCGTGGTCGAAGGTCGTCCTGAAGCTCAACCTCGGCGGCTCGCGCGCCGCCAATACCGCGCAGGTCAACTTGAGCCTAGGGGACGTCAGCCTGTTCAACGGGTCGCTGTCGCAGACCGATGACGTGGACAACTGGCACGTCGAACGCGACCTGACCGATTACGCCGCGCTGTTGCACGCGCCGCGTGTCGGCACGCTCAACTACCTGGACCTGGGCACACCCTACGGCGACGGCAGCCGCGTGACCGGCAGCGCGAAGCTGATGTTCTACCGCTCCACCGCCGGCACGCCGGCGCATCGCGTGCCGGACCGGGTGGTGCAGGCCAGCGGCAGCCCACAGAACCTGCCGCACAACATCGTGCGCGCCTACCTCGACGTAACCGCGCGCGCCGAGCCGCTCTGGTACACCTGCGTCCCGAACGCCTCGGCGGTGAGCTATCCGGCGCTGCTCAGCGTGCTGGCTCCGGGCATCAACCAGCCCGGCATCTTCCCGCAGCCGCAGGGGTGTACCGGCGGCAGTTTCCGGGAGGTGGAGGTGAGCGTCGACGGCACGCCGGCCGGCGTGGTGCCGGTGTTCCCGTGGTTGCCTAGCGACTTGAATGGCGTGTTCCACAATGCGCTGGATACACCGGTCCCGGGCGTGCAGGTGTTCAACCTGGTGCCCTACCGCGTCGACCTCACGCCGTTCGCGGCGATTCTCAGCGACGCCGGTCCGCACACGGTGACGCTCTCCGGTAATGCATGGACGGATGCGCAGTTGCTGCTCTACCTCGACCACGGCAGTGCGCACGTTACCGGGGCGGTCACCCTCAACACGCTGACCGATGGCGTGCCGACCCCGGTCGTCACCAACTCGCTGTCCGCCTCCGGCAACGTGCTGGAGGGCAACGTCGGCACCGAAGTGAACCGGCAGTTCGAGATCCACGGCTTCGTCAACACCTCCCACGGGCGCATCAACTCCCTGGTGAAGGAGAAGGTCAAGTTCAGCAACTTCCAGGGGTTCCATCTGGACGGCCTGGTCTACGAAGAACTCGAGTCGTACTGGCAGAACGTATGGCTGCAAAGTACCGTGGACCGCCACAGCCGCCGCACCCGCGGCAGCAAGGTGCTGAGCAACGATCACGAGATCGTCGCGTACCCGCTCACGCTCCACTACGCGACGTTCGGCGAATACGACCCCGATGGCGGCGACGGCCCGATCGTCTACCTGACCGGCTACCAGTTCGCGGTCGACCAGAAGCGGCACGTCGAGGGATGGCATCGGCGCCCCGGCATGCCCTGGTACGCCACCGTGCTGAACGACCGCTTCGTCGCCAGCCACGACATGGACGAGGGCACGCACAGCCACTGGAACAGCCTGCGCCGTTACGGCTTCAAGGACAGCTTCGGCAGTTGCTACAAGGCGGTGCGCACCAGCGCGAACGGCGTGCTGACCGGCTCGACCTTCGGCAATGGCTGCCCGGGCGACAGCAACCACGTGCGCTGGTACGCGCATGCGGATGGCTCCCCTGATGCGATCACCTGGCGGCCGTAGGCACGCCCGAAGGCACGGGGCCGGTGTGCCGCCGGCCCCGTGCCAAGTTGGCGGGCTATGGTTGACGAGGGATCGTGTGCGACAGCGGGGCCGGGCATGAGCGTTAGCATGGATTGTGCCGGCGCCTGACCCTTCCCGGCGAGGCCGGTGGCGCTTGCGCCCACGCGGTAGCTGCAACCAAAGGTCCGGTTTGCTTGGCAGACAGGTCGATAAACGGGAGCGAACTGAGCTGTTACTTTTTCGTAAGGACATTCCTTTGATGTACACACCCGCACGATAGGCGGGCAGGGGGACATCAGAGGAGGAACCATCACGATGTCTACCGAGACAGCGCGTCAACGACTGACGCAAGCGACGCTCCCGGTCGCGGCATTCGCCCTGCTTGCCCCCTGTATCGCGACGGCTTCGCCGCAGGAGGCGATCGAACGCGCAGGACCCCCGGTCCCCACGCCGCACACCCAGCCGTGCGAGGTGCAGCTGTTCACCGGTGCGCCGTTCGACACCCCCGCTACCGGCTTCGTATTCAGCCCGCCTGCCAACTGCCCGGGTCCCTGGGCCAAGGTCGTGCTGAGCATGGACTTGAGTGGTTCGCGCGACACCCGTACCCAGGGCGTGGCCCTGGCGCTCGACGACGTGACCCTGTTCATCGGTCCCACGGCGGATACCGCACAGCCCATGCAGTGGCACGTGGAGCGGGACCTGACCGATTACAGCGTCCTGTTCAAGCAGCCGGGCAACGGCACGCTGACCGCGTTGCGCGCGTTCCGCGACCTCGGCGGGAGCAGCATCAACGTCACCGGCACCGCGACCCTGCGCTTCTATCCGCCGCGGCCGGGCAACCCGGCGCCACGGGTGCCCGATGCCGTGTTCTCGACGTACGTCGACCAGCTCGCCGCACCGCCAGGAGTGAAGGATCTCGACGCGCTTCCCCACAACATCGAGCGCGCTTATCTGGACGTGACCGCCAAGGACGAGGCGTTCTGGTACAACTGCTTCACCCCTGAGGTGGCGCAGGCGCATCCGACCCTGATCAGCCGTGTCGCGCTAGGCCTGAGCCAGCGCGGGATCTTCCCGGTCGAACAGGGTTGTTTCCCCCACAGCTATTCCGACGTGCTGGTCACCGTCGACGGCACGCCGGCGGGTGTCGCGCCCGTCTTCCCGTGGCTGCCTACCCACTTCAGCGTCAACTCCGGGCCCAGGCGCTCGCCCTTCTGGAACGCGATGGATACGCCCACGGACAGTGCGCAGTCACTGGACTTCCTCCCCTACCGCGTGGACCTGACCCCGTTCGCCGCCATCCTCAACGAAGCCGGAACCCACCAAGTGGGCTTGAACATGCCTGCGCGCAGCGAGGTCAACGACCAGTGGTACCTTGCCCCGCGCACGGCCAACCTGCTGGTGTATCTCGACCCAGGCAAGAGTCGCCTGCCCGGTGCGGTGACCTTCAACTCGCTACCGGTCGAGCTGCCCGAGCCCGCGGTTACCGACGGACTGGTGCAGGACGGCAACCTGCTGGACGGGCGGCTCGGTGCGCGTCTGGACCGGAACTTCGAGATTCGCGGCTACGTCGATACCTCGCATGGACGTGTCGAATCGGTGGTGACCCAGCAATCCAGCTTCGAGAACGTGCGGCAGTTCCACGTCAAGGATGATCCGGCAACGAACGACCAGCCGTACTATCGCGAGGACTTGTGGCTGAAGAGCACGACGCAGAGCACCAGCCGCCGCACCCGCAATGGCAGCCTGCTCAGCGAGGACCAGCTCGCGGTCAGCTACCCGCTGGAGTTGCATTACATCGGCGCCGGCCGGCTGACCGATGCGTACAGCGAAGATGGCTCGCTCGACGTCGACCTGTTCGGTGGCGCAGTCAACGTGCACCAGCAGCGCCAGCTCGACGCCAGCCACTTCCGGCATGGCCTGCAGCCGTACACCACCCAGGTGCGCGAGGAGTTCGAAGGCAACCATCGCGTCGATCCGGACACCGATGCGGACAGCAACTGGCACGCGGCGCATACCTACGTGTTCACCGACAACCGCGGCAGCTGCTACCAGAAGGCGGTGCTGACCCAGAACGGTTCGCTGGACGACACGGCCACCGGCATGGATTGCCCCAACGGCACCAACCACGTGCGCTGGTACGCGCACCCAGACGGTTCGGCCGATGGGCTGAGCTGGCAGCGTCCGTAAAAAAAATGCCGGCCCCTGCGGGGGCCGGCGCTTCCCGGTCGGCTGGGTTCAACGATCGGCGCGCGCGGGTTCCGCCTCGCGCTGCAATGTGTCGAAAGCGCTGCGGATCTGCACGTCGCTGAAGTCGCAATGTCCCTCCCCGACCGGCGGGAGCACCGTCAGCAGCCGGGCCTTGCCCGCCGCCCGCACCTGGTCGGGATAGATGGCGTGGAAGCGCGCGGGAATGGTCTGGTCGTGGGTATTCCACTGCATTACCAGCGGCACCTCGATGCGCCCGCTGAGACTGACGTTGCGACGGCTGTAAGCAAGCGCCGCGGGCGAGCTGGCGTAGCGATGCACGCGCCGGTTGAAGGCCTCGTCGTCGCCGAAACCCCGGTAGACGGTGTGGCGGTTGTCCACGGGCATGCCGCCCGCGTGCTGCTCGAACTCGCGCAGCACCATGTAGTAAAGCGACAGCGAGGTCTGCGCTCCCTGCAGTCGCCGTGCAAGCAGCGCGGCCTGTTGCGGGTGCGCCTGAAGCGCCTGGGCGATCACCGCAGGAGGTACGAACTTCGGCGCGTCGGCTGCCGCCGGGTCGGGCAGCACGCCGGGTATCAGCGTGTCGAAGGCGACCAGCGGTGTCAGCACCCCGCGCGACAGCAGTTCCGGCGTGGAAACCGTGGCGCCGCACAGGATCAGCGCGCCCGTGTAGGCATGCGGATGCCGTTCGAGGCTCGCCGCCGCGCCGAGGCCGCCCAGCGACAGGGCGACCAGCCAGGTGTGGCGCGGCTGCCCGATGTCGCGCACGGCCAGTTGTCTCAGCCGTTCAGTGTCGAGGAGGGCATCGCCTACGGCCCATCCCTGCGACGCGTAATCACTCTGCGCGACGGCGTAGCCCTGCGCGAGAAAAAGCTGCGTGGGCTCCCATGGCTTCATCGGTGTCGTCCGCGGGGCGCCCTTGGGTTCGTAGCCGTGCATCAGCACGACCAGGTCCCCATTCCATGGAGCCGGAACGTCGATGCGGTAGGGCGCGCCCTCGAGCGTGCCGGCGCGGGACGCCGGTTGCGCTGCGCTGGCGAATGCAGGGAGAACCACCATGCCCAGACAGGCGGCCAGGGCCATCGACACCACGGCCCGGGCCGTTCGTGGTCGCCGGTGAATGGCGCCATTGGTCTGCGAGGACAGGTGGACGAGCCGGTTGATGATGGCGTGGTGCGGTGCTGTACGGTTCATCTGTTCACTCCTGTGGAAATCGCGGGCACGACAGAACCGTTGCGGCCATCCTGGAAGGCCACACAGGTGGATCGATTGGGCCGGGACCGTGCAAGAGCCGGCGACAACAAACGGGCTCAGCGGTGCCGGAAGGCGCTCACCAGGGTTCCCTGCTCGTCGAGCACCAGCAACACGTTCTCCGTGCCGTACCGGCGCTTGACGCGATAACTGTCCGAGCCGAATGCGCTGACGCCCGTGAACGCATAGGACTCGACCGGCCCCAGCTGGGCGAGATAGGCCTTCCTGGCCGCCCGGGTCTCGGTGCGCAAACGGGCAAGATCCGCACTCATGCCTGCGCCGCTGTCGGGGTCGCCAAGCAGCCGCCGCAGCGCTTCCTCGCTACCCGGGAAGGGCTTCTGGGCCGCGACGCGGGCGGCGAGCGCGGCCTGGATCCGATCCGCCGTCGCCTTGTCGACGCGTGGCGCATCGAGCACCTTGCGGCCGCGCCGGTAGGCAACCAGGCGCCGTGCCGGGCCCTGCGCTTCCTGGACGAACTCGACGCTGGCGTCCATGCCCTGCACGGCGAAGCGCGTCGGACTACGCGGCATGATGTGAAAGGGCTTCGGCGCGGCAATCTGTCCGCTGATGCGCACGGTGAGGCCGTCGCCGTCGCGCGTCACGGTCGCCAGCGAAATCGCGCTGATCCGATAGAACCCGACGTTGCGGGCCAGCGCGCCGGCGCCCGGGACCCTCGTGGCGTCCGCCAGTTGGAGGGTATCGGGCGGCGTCACCTGTGCCGCGAACACCGCCATGCCCAGCGAGATGCCCGCCAGCGCCGCCGCGCTCGTCCACTTGCGCGGCTTTCCCAGCATGAGGCGGATTCGTGTTTCCAGGAACGGCCCGGACATCGCCGGCATCACGTCGATCCGATGCGACCGGTGCTCGCCCACCTCGATCAGGGTTTCGCAGTATTCGCCAAGGTCGCGGCCATGCCGCAGCACGCGGGCGTCGCAGTCCACCTCGATGGCACGGCGCAGCCGACGGAACTGCCACCACAACAACGGGTTCCAGGGCATCAGCGTCAACAGCAGCAGGGCGAGCGCGACGAGCTGGGGGTCGCGCGCGTCCAGATGCGAGCGCTCATGGGCGATCACGCACTGCTGCCGTTCCGGTGGCGCCTGCAACAGCCACGCGGGAACGACGATGCGCGAGCGCAGCAGGCCGACTACCGCGGGGCCTGCATCAGGCGAGACCAAAACGCGCTCGCCGCTCATGTGCTGCTCGAACCAGCCGCGCTTGCGCCAATGCAGCGATACCGAGCTCCAGGCCAGGGCGAGCAGCATGAGGATCGAGGCGGCTGGCCAGGCTTCGTGCAGCAGCGCCTGGACACGAGGCGAACGGCCATAGGGCCGGGCGCCGCCGAAATCGACCAGCGCGGGCGGCATCGGTATCGAAGTGGCATCGCGCAAGGCGATCGATGCCGTCGAAACGTCGAAGCCGAGAGCGCCGGGAAGGCGGATCGATACCGAGGCGACGGCCGCGGGCAACGCCAGCGAGCCGGCTAGCGCGGCGATCCATATCCATCGCGTGGTACCGCGGCGACACTTGGCGGCCT
Organism: Frateuria sp. GZRR35; assembly: GCF_051900415.1. NCBI lineage: Bacteria > Pseudomonadati > Pseudomonadota > Gammaproteobacteria > Lysobacterales > Rhodanobacteraceae > Frateuria > Frateuria sp. GZRR35. Next base: position 52,804 of record NZ_JBHZGL010000005.1, on the reverse strand, counting down.
GTTCGGCCGCCAGCGCTGCTGCACTCAGGGCCAGGGTGACCAGGACGACGTACGCCATCCAGCCGGTCACTTCCCGCGCTCCTTGCCGGCCCGCTCGGCAAGCAGTTGGCGCATGCGGCGTATCTGCTCGGGGCTGAGCTTCTGGTCGGAAACCAAGTGCGAGAACAACAGCTCGGCCGAGCCCTTGAACAGCTTGTCGGTCAGGTGTTGTACGGCGTTCTTGCGCGCGGTCGTCTGCTTGACGCTGGCGAAATACCGGTGTCCGCGACCTTCTTCCTCGTGTGCGACGTAGCCCTTCGCCTCGAGGGTGCGCAACACGGTAAGCACCGTCGTGTAGGCGAGTTCGTCGCTCAATCGCTCGCGGACCTCGGCCACCAGCGAAGGACCGTGGTCCCACAACGCCTGCATGACGTCGGCTTCCCGGTCGGTAAGAGAAATCTTCATCCGCGCCAGCCCGCCTTGCAAACTATGGCCATAGTTGATACAGCCGGGACGGAAGCTTGTCAACTATAAATATAGTAGAAGCCGTTCCGGCCGGTGCCAGGCCTGCTGGCAGTGACGGGAGCGCAAAGGGCCAGGCGCCGCAAAACGAAACAGGCCGGCATATGCCGGCCTGTTTCCTGGAAGGCGCTACGGTTCAGCGCTTCATCGAATTGAAGAACTCGTCGTTCGTCTTGGTGTTCTTCATCTTGTCGAGCATGAATTCCATCGCGGCCAGCTCGTCCATTGGATGCAGCAGCTTGCGCAGGATCCAGATCTTGGCGAGCAGGTCCGGGTCGATCAGCAGGTCCTCGCGGCGGGTGCCGGATCGGTTGATGTCGATGGCCGGGTAGACGCGCTTCTCGGCAATGCGGCGGGACAGGTGCACCTCCATGTTGCCGGTGCCCTTGAACTCCTCGTAGATCACCTCGTCCATCTTCGAGCCGGTGTCGATCAGCGCGGTGGCGATGATCGTCAGCGAGCCGCCTTCCTCGACGTTGCGCGCGGCGCCGAAGAAGCGCTTCGGGCGCTGCAGCGCATTGGCGTCGACACCGCCGGTCAGCACCTTGCCGGAGCTTGGCACCACCGTGTTGTAGGCGCGCGCCAGGCGGGTGATGGAGTCGAGCAGGATGATCACGTCCTTCTTGTGCTCGACCAGGCGCTTGGCGCGCTCGATCACCATCTCGGCGACCTGCACGTGCCGGGCCGCGGGTTCATCGAATGTCGAACTGATCACCTCGGCGCGCACCGTGCGGGCGATTTCGGTGACTTCCTCGGGACGCTCGTCGACCAGCAGGATGATCAGGTGCGACTCGGGGTGGTTGTACTGGATCGATTGCGCGATGTTCTGCAGCATCATCGTCTTGCCCGACTTCGGCTGCGAGACGATCAGGCCGCGCTGGCCCTTGCCGATCGGCGCGATGAGATCGAGGATGCGGCCGGTGATGTCCTCGCTGGAACCATTGCCGCGCTCGAGATGGAACGCCTTGCGCGGAAACAGCGGCGTCAGGTTCTCGAACAGCATCTTGTTCTTCGACGCCTCCGGCGGATCGCCGTTGATGTCGTCGACCTTGAGCATCGCGAAGTAGCGCTCGCCTTCCTTCGGATGGCGCACGCGCCCGGTGATGTAGTCGCCGGTGCGCAGGTTGAAGCGGCGGATCTGGCTGGGCGACACGTAGATGTCGTCCGGGCCGGCGAGGTAGGACTCATCCGCCGAGCGCAGGAAGCCGAAGCCGTCCTGCAGGATTTCCAGCACACCCTCGGCCCAGATGCCGCCGCCGGAGCGGGCGTGGGCCTTCAGGATCGAGAAGATCACGTCCTGCTTGCGGGCGCGGGCGACGCCTTCCTGGATGCCGAGCGATTCGGCGAAGGCCAGCAGTTCGGGCGCCCTCATCCGCTTGAGCTCGGTGAGGTTGATCAGCCGGTCGTTGCTGCCGATGTCGGCGTTCTCGTCGTCTTCGGGCAGGCCGCGCGGGTTGCTGCGGTTGGGCTGGCCCTGGTTGCCGCCCTGGCTGCCGCCTTGGCCGCCCTGCGGGCGCTGGCCGCGCTCGTGGCGGCGACGGCGGCCGCGGCCGTCACGTTCGTTGCGGTCGTTGCGGTCGTTGCGGCGCTCGTTGCTGCCGTTGCCGTTGGCCTGCTGCTGGCCGTTGCCGTTCTGGCCGCCTTCGCGGGCCTCCTGCGGCGCGCGCTGCGCGTTGTCGCCGGGCTCCATCGGCAGACTGGCCTGCGCGGGGGCCGGAGCAGGTGCCGGTGGGGAAGCGGGTGCCGGAGCGGGTACCGGAGCCGGAGCCGGGGCCGCCGCCTGGGCTGGCGCGGCGGCCTTCTCGGCAGCGGACTTGCGCGGCGCGCGGGTGCGCGGCGCATCCGCGCTCTTGGGTTCGGCGCGCTTGGCGTCGGACGGGTCTTGGGTTTCGATATCGGACACGGGCAAACCTCGTGGGGGCGCCGTTGGAGAAACAGGAGGGAGTGACGAGCGTCGCGCGGAGCGCGCGGGAGGGGCGAAGCGGACCGCCCCTGTCGGTCGTGAAAGGCAATCTAGCATCCGCCGCGCGGCGCCGTAAAGCGCGCGCGGCGGGAAAGGCGCGTCAAAGCGTCTTGTCGATCATCTGGGAGAGCTGGCCCTTGCTGACGGCGCCGATCTGCGTCGCCTCGACCTTGCCGTGCTTGAACACCATCAGGGTCGGGATGCCGCGCACGCCGTAGGTGCGAGGGGTCTTCTGGTTCTCGTCGATGTTGAGCTTGACGACTTTGAGCTTGCCCTCGTACTGCTTGGCCAGCTCATCGAGCATGGGCGCGATGGCCTTGCACGGGCCGCACCATTCGGCCCAGAAATCGAGCAGCACGGGGGTATCGGACTCGAGCACGTCCTTCTGGAAGGCATCGTCGTTGACGTGGGTAATCAGGTCGCTCACCAGGATCTCCATGGTTGCGTGGGAAAGGGGTTTGGGACCGCGCGGCCGGCATCGGCTACACTGGGGCGCCCATGTTGCGCGGGTTCCAACGGGAAGACTGCGGGATTGCCATTGCGGCAGGCCTCCATTCCAGCGTAACTCGGGTCGCGATTCAAGCGATTCAAGGGTGGCGACGGAGGGTTCCGTTGTCATAGGCGAGCCGGCCGGAAAAAGCTGCCCGCTCGCCTATGCCAGCGGAACCGTCGGTCCCAGCCTCCATCGGCGGAGATCAGCGACGTTGTGCGCACGGACCGGTCCTTAAAGAGACGGCCGGCAGGGCGCACTCGAGGTCGCCCCGCCCCGCAACTTCAACCGCTCCGCGCCACCGGCGGCGGAGCCGGGCCGGCCCAGGCGTCTGCCCGCATCCCACTCTGTGACCCATGTCCGAAACCGTACTGACCGACACCTTCTTCACCAATTTCGACCTTCACCCGCTGCTGCAGCAAGGCCTCGCCGAGGCCGGATTCACGCGCTGCACGCCGATCCAGGCACTGACCCTGCCGGTGGCGCTGACCGGCCGCGACGTTGCCGGCCAGGCACAGACCGGCACTGGCAAGACCTGCGCCTTCCTGGTCGCCCTGATGAACCGCCTGCTCACCCAGCCGGCGGTGGCCGAGCGCAAGGATTCCGATCCGCGCGCGCTGATCATTGCGCCGACCCGTGAGCTGGCTATCCAGATCGATAAGGACGCGCGCAACATCGGCCGCCACACCGGGCTGAAGACCGCGTTGATCTACGGCGGCGTCGACTACGACAAGCAGCGCCAGCAGCTCAAGGACGGCTGCGACATCATCATCGCCACCCCGGGCCGCCTGCTCGACTACTACAAGCAGCAGGTGTTCGGCCTCAACGGCGTCGAGGTCATGGTGATCGACGAGGCCGACCGCATGTTCGACCTGGGCTTCATCAAGGACGTGCGCTTCATCTTCCGCCGACTGCCGGCGCGCGAGCAGCGCCAGGTGCTGCTGTACTCGGCCACGCTCAGCCACCGCGTGCTGGAGCTGGCCTACGAGCACATGCACGAGGCCGAGAAGCTGGTGGTCGAGACCGACAACGTCACCGCCGACAAGGTCCGTCAGGTCGTCTACTTCCCGAGCAAGGAAGAGAAGATGCCGCTGCTGCTCAATCTGCTGGAGCGCGAGAAGCCCAGCCGCAGCATTGTCTTCGTCAACACCAAGGCCGCCGCCGAGCGCATCACCGAGCGGGTCAAGCGCCAGGGCTACCGCGTCGGCGCGTTGTCCGGCGACGTGCCGCAGCTGAAGCGCCAGAAGCTGCTGCAGCGCTTCCAGGAAGGCCAGCTGGACATGTTGGTGTGCACCGACGTCGCCGCGCGCGGCCTGCACATCCCGGCGGTCAGCCACGTCTTCAACTACGACCTGCCGCAGGATGCCGAGGACTACGTGCACCGCATCGGCCGCACCGCGCGCCTGGGCGCCGAGGGAGACGCGGTCAGCTTCGCCTGCGACCTGTACGCGATGAGCCTGCCGGAGATCGAGACCTACATCGGACAGAAAATCCCGGTGGCGACCGTCGAGGCGGACATGCTGGTGATGCCCAAGCCGCGCGAGATCGATCCGCAGTTCGCCGCGCAGGCGGCGGCCGACAGCGCGCAATTTGGCGACAAGGTCGAGGCGCGCGGGGACGAGCGCAAGGGGGCTCGCGACGGCTCGCGCCGTGGTGGCCGCGGCGGCGAGCGTGGCTCCCGCGAGGGTCGCCCGCCACGCGCAACGCGTCCGCCGCGGGCAGAGGGCGAGGCTGCTGTGGCGACCGAGCCGCAGCCGGGTGTCGTGGCTACGGGGCCGGCCGCCCCGGACGCCACCCCGGCAGCGGATGGCGAGGGCGCACGCAAGCGCCGGCGCCGCCGCGGTGGACGTGGCCGCCGCCGCGAGGGTGGCGAGAACGCCGCGCCGCAGGCCCAGGCAACGACCGAGAATCGTCCGCCGCACGGCGAGCGCAAGCCGCCGCGCGAGCGTAGCGCCGGCCCGTCCCGTCCGTCGCGCCAGGTGACCGTGCAGTCGGGCGTGGAGTCGACCGGCAAGAAGCCGGGCTTCTTCCGTCGCCTGACGCGCCTGTTCACTGGGCGCTGAGCTTTGATCCTTCTCCCTTCCGGGAGAAGGTGCCCCGCAGGGGCGGATGAGGGGCCGGGGCTCGCGATGGGCTCCGTCAAAGCCTCGCTTCGACGTAACCGTGCCGCAGGGGTGGCCCCTCACCCCAACCCTCTCCCCGGCGGGGAGAGGGAGCTTGGTCCGTGGCAACCTGGTGACCCTCAAGGAAGCGGGGGCTTCTTCCGCGCGCGACGGGCACCAACCGCACCAGGCATTCCCGTATCCTTTGCCTCTGGTGCGGGACAAGGAACCACACGCGGTGATCCGCTTCGACCAGGTGAGCAAGCGCTACGAGGGCGGCCATGAGGCGCTCTCGCAATTGTCCTTCGAGGTGGCGGCGGGCGAGATGGCCTTCGTCACCGGCCATTCCGGCGCCGGCAAGAGCACCCTGCTCAAGCTGATCGCGCTGATCGAGCGCCCCTCGCACGGGCAGATCGTGGTCGACGGCCAGGCGCTGGCGAAGGTCGGCCGTGGCGGCATCCCGAAACTGCGGCGTCGGCTGGGCATGGTGTTCCAGGACCATCGCCTGTTGATGGACCGCACCGTGTTCGCCAACGTGGAACTGCCGCTGCTGATCGGCGGCATCGCGCCGGCCGAACGCAGCCGCCGTGTACGCGCCGCGCTGGAAAAGGTCGGCCTGCTTTCGTACGAGCGGCAGTTGCCCGATTCGCTGTCCACCGGCGAGCAGCAGCGCGTTGGCATCGCCCGCGCCATCGTCGCGCGCCCGGCGGTGCTGATCGCCGACGAGCCGACCGGCAACCTCGATCCGCAACTGGCGGTGGAGATCATGGGCCTGTTCGCCGAGTTCCAGGACATCGGCACCACCGTGCTGGTGGCCAGCCACGACCTGCCGCTGATCAAGCGCATGCACAAGCGCGTGGTGGTGCTCGACCACGGCCGGCTGGTGGCCGACATCCCGGGTGAGGAGGTGCTGTGAACGCGCCTGCCGTCACCGAAAAGGCCGCGCCGCGCAGCGAGCGCAGCCAGTCCCGTCGCCTCGCCGGCTGGCGCGAGCACCACGGCTGGAGCGCGGCGGCGAGCCTGCGCCGGCTCGGCGGACGCCCGCTCGGCACATTGATGACCGTGGCCGTGCTCGGCCTCGCGCTGGCGCTGCCGCTGGCGTTCTACCTACTGCTGGCCAACCTGCAGTCGATGGGTGGCGCGCTGGGCCAGAACCCGGCGATCAGCGTGTTCCTGAAGGCCGACCAGGCCGGCCCGCAGGCCAATTTGCTGGCCGGCGAACTGCGCAGCCGGTCCGACGTCGCCGGCGTAACCATCAAGACGCCGCAACAGGGCCTGGACGAACTGGCCAACCTGCAGGGCTTCTCCGGCGCCGTGCACGCGCTGGACGATGCCAATCCGTTGCCGTGGGTGCTGGTGGTGCAACCGAAGGCGGGGCTGGATGCCCCGGCGGTGGACGCGCTGGTCGAAGCGCTGCGCGGCGAGCGCGCGGTCGAACTGGTGCAGGACAGCAGCCAGTGGCGACAGCGACTGGACGCACTGCTAGGCGTCGGCCATCGCGTGGTGCTGGTGCTGGCCGCGTTGCTCGCGCTGGCGGCGTTGCTGGTGGTGGGCAACACCGTGCGCACCGATATCGCCAGCCGCAGCGAGGAAATCGGCGTGTTGATGCTGCTGGGCGCAAGCCGCGCCTTCGTGCGCCGCCCGTACCTTTATGCCGGCGTCTGGTACGGCTTGTTCGGTGGCGTGCTGGCCTCGCTGCTGGCGCTGGCGATCGAACTGGCGCTGGCCGGCCCGGCGGCCGAACTGGACCGCGCCTATGGCGGCAGCCTCAGCCTCGGGGCGCTGCCGTGGTGGCTGCTGCTGGCCGTGCCGCTGGCGTCGGCGGTGCTGGGTTGGATCGGTGCGCGACTGGTCAGCGCACGGCAGTTGCGCAAGGCTGCGTAGGAGCCTGGCCGGCAGAAACGTCCGAAGCGAAAAACGGCCGCAAGGGGATGGACCTTTTGATCCGTTGTCGCCCCATAGTCGTTCCATCGGCCTGCAAAGGGCGAAATATGGCCCGCGCCGCTGCTTTTGCAGCCCGGAACGTATCTACCGCGGAGACTGCCCTGGGCGCCGGACGCCTTAGTGATCGCCTTCGCACCCGTGCAAGGCGCGATGATGCAAGATAGCCTTGGGTGCGCGCGGGGCGCACACGGGGTTCGATGTGGATGGGTGGGGCATGAATGCAGAGGTTGGCAGCCGCGCCGGCACCGCGCCGCGGGTGCTGGTAGTCGACGGCTCCAAGGTGGTGCGCCAGCTGATCACGCGCGTGCTCAAGGCCGAATTGCCGGAGGCCGAGCTGGTCGATTGCGGTAGCGGCGCCGAGGCGCGCGCGCTGATCGAGCAGGGCCCGTTCGACTTCATCACCATCGCCCTGCGCCTGCCCGACATGGACGGGCTGGAACTGGCCCGCCACGTGCGCGAATCGGCGCAGGCCTATGTGCCGATCGTGGTGGTCTCCGGCGACGTCGACGCGCGCCTGCACAAGCGCGAGCTGGGCGACGTTACCGACTACTTCGACAAGTCGCTCGGCTTCCAGGCGCTGGCCGATTTCATCCGTGGCTACGTGCGTCCGGAGGCGACCGCCGAGGGCACCGTGCTGTACGTGGAGGACAGCCGCGTGGTGGCGCTGGCCACCCGCCGCATGCTGGAGAAGATCGGCCTGACCGTGCGCCATGTGGTGAGCGTGGAGGACGCCCTCGCCATGCTGGAAACCGACCGCGCGCAAGGCCAGATCGGCGCGGACGTGGTGCTCACGGACGTCAGCCTGAAGGGCGAGCTGACTGGCGGCGATCTGCTCGAGCGCATCCGCAGCCATTTCGGCTACGGCAAAGGCGAGCTCCCCGTACTGGTGATGACCGGCGATGAAAATCCGGCCAACCAGGCCGCGCTGCTGAAGGCCGGCGCCAACGACCTCGTCGAGAAACCGGTCGAGGAAAAACTGCTGGTGACCAAACTCCTGTTCCAGTTGCGGGTGGCCAAGCACCTGCGCGCCCGGGCGCAAGACGCGTGAGCGAAACGGCCGACGCCGAACGCGTCCGCCTAGAGCCCTCCTGGAAGGCGCACCTGGGCGATTACCTGGAGCGCCCGGACATGCGCGAGCTGGCGGAATTCCTGCGTGCCCGGAAGCGTGCCGGCAAGGTGCTCTATCCGCCGGGCCCGGAGATCTTCAACGCCTTCGCGCACACGCCGTTCGACAAGGTGCGCGTGGTGATCCTGGGCCAGGACCCCTACCACGGCCCCGGCCAGGCACACGGATTGTGCTTCTCGGTCCGCCCGGGCGTACCGGTGCCGCCCTCGCTCAACAACATCTTTGCCGAGATCGAACGCGACCTCGGCATTCCGCGGCCCGGCCATGGCTGCCTCACGCCCTGGGCCGACCAGGGCGTGCTGCTGCTCAACAGTGTGATGACGGTCGAGCAGGGCCATGCCGGTGCGCACCAGAACAAAGGCTGGGAAGGCTTCACCGACGCCGCCATCGAGGCGTTGAACCGCGAGCGCGAAGGCCTGGTGTTCCTGCTCTGGGGTGCCTACGCGCAGCGCAAGGGACGGCTGGTCGACCCCAACCGGCACCTGGTGCTGAGCTCGGTGCACCCCTCGCCGCTGTCGGCGCACCGGGGCTTCATCGGCAACGGCCATTTCTCGGCCGCCAACCGCTACCTGGAAAGCCACGGCCAGGCGCCGATCGACTGGTCGCTGCCGCCGCGTTCGGAACTGGCCGCCTGACCGCTGCAAGGCGCGGCCACCAGTTCACGGCCGATAGATCGCCCGTGTGAACAATGGCGGCATGACCGGATGGCAGAGGGTTGGCTAGCCCACCCATATTGCTGTACGATTCGGTACAATAAATCCCGCAGCTGAACTTTTCGCCCTTTTAGCACTCCCAACAGTGGAGTGCTAAGCTGCGATTTACTTGCCGGAGGTTCCACATGTCCCAAGCCTTGGTGACCGCCAACCTGCCGATCCCCAGCGTCGTTGGCAGCCTGGATGCCTACATTTCCGCCGTGCACCGCATCCCGGTGCTCAGCCACGACGAGGAGCAGGCGCTAGCGCGCCGCTTTGCCGACGAAAACGATCTGGGTTCGGCCAAGAAACTGGTGATGTCGCACCTGCGTTTCGTGGTCCACGTGGCCCGTGGCTATTCTGGCTACGGCCTGCAGTTGGGCGACCTGATCCAGGAAGGCAACATCGGCCTGATGAAGGCGGTCAAGCGCTTCGATCCGGACCAGGGCGTGCGCCTGGTCAGCTTTGCGGTGCACTGGATCCGCGCCGAGATGCACGAGTTCATCCTGCGCAACTGGCGCATCGTCAAGGTCGCCACCACCAAGGCGCAGCGCAAGTTGTTCTTCAACCTGCGCAAGAGCAAGAAGCGCCTGGGCTGGATGAACGCCGAAGAAGTGCGCGTGGTGGCCCACGATCTGGGCGTGCCCGAGGCGACCGTGCGCGAGATGGAATCGCGCCTGTCCGGCCGCGACATCGGCTTCGAGGCGCCGGCCGATGCGGACGACGACGCCAAGCCGGCGCCGGAAGCCTTCCTGGTGGACGATGGCGCCGATCCGTACGACAACGTGTCCGACGCCGATCAGGCCGACAACCAGTTGGAGACGCTTTCCAGCGCGCTTTCGAAGCTGGACGAGCGTTCGCGCGACATCATCCAGCGGCGCTGGCTCAACGAGAACAAGGCCACGCTGCAGGACCTGGCCGACGAGTACGGCGTCTCGGCCGAGCGCATCCGCCAGGTCGAGGCGAACGCGATGAAGAAGATGCGCGCGTTGTTCTGAGCGTAGCCGCGCAAGCAAACGGCAAAGCGGCCCTTTCGGGCCGCTTTTGCTTTTTGCGATCCCCGCTGACCGGCACTGTCGCTAGTTCGAGCATCCGCCATGCATGTGTCAAAGCGTATCCAGCATGGAGCGCCATCGCCCTCGCGGTTGCAAGGCCCACGCTGGGACGCCTGCGCCGCGTCGCGACACCCGTGGGAAGAAGTCGCGAGATAAGGGTGGGCTTGCCCGCGCTCTATGCGACGCGCTCGATCACCCGCTGGAACGGCGGCAACGCACGTAGCATCCCGGCGCCGTAGCGCTTGGTCACCACGCGCCGATCCAGCAGCACGATGCGTCCACGGTCCGTCTCGCTGCGAATGAGGCGACCGCAATACTGCGTGAGCAGGCGGGTAGCTTCCGGAATGCTCACTTCCAGGAACGGGTTGCGTCCGCGCGATTCCAGCCATTCGGCGTAGGTCGCCCCGACCGGGTCGGTCGGCACCGCAAACGGCAGTTGGGTGATCACCACCGTTTCGCACAGCTTGCCGGGCAGGTCCAGGCCTTCGCCGAAGGAAGCCAGGCCGAACAGCGTGCTGCCCTTGCCCGATTCGACGTCGGCGATGTGTTCGGCGATCAGCTGCGCCTTGCCGAGCGAACCTTGCGCGCGCACCTTGCGCACCTTGTCGATCGGCAGCCGCTGCAGCACGCGGTCGAGCTTGGCGCGCGAGGTGAACAGCACCAGGTTGCCCGCGTTCCAGTCCAGGTGTTCGGCGAGCCAGTCGCAGATCGCCTGCGCATGGGCTTCGCGCGCGTCCGGCAGCACGTCGATCGCCGGCACTTCCAGCCGCGCCTGCGCGGCCAGGTCGAACGGCGAGGGCAGGCTCAGGGTGACGGCGTCGTCGGGCAGCCCCACGGCATCGGCAAAGCCCCGGAAATTGCCGCCTGCGCTAAGCGTGGCCGAGGTCAGTACCACGCCGCTGGCGTTGTTCCACAACACGTGGCGCAGCAGGCCGCCGGCGGAGACCGACGAGGCATGGCAGACCAGCTGCTGGTCGCCGGAAAGCGTTACCCAACGCGCCAGCGGCGGCGCGTTGTCCGCATCATCCCCGGCCCAGGCGCGCCAGGTGCGTTCCTGCCGGTCCAGCCGCTCCAGCGCCATGCCCAGTTCGCGCGCCAGGGCTTCCTGGGTCGGGCCGCCGTCGGTCATCTCCACCACCGCGCGGCGCACGGCAGTGAGCCAGCGCTGGATCTCGGCCGTCTGCACGTGCAGTGCCTGCGCCTGCAGCACCCAGTCCTCGGGCAGCTGGCCGAGCGAGCCGCGGTACATCGGCTCGTTCTCGGCCGGGTCGGGCAGCCAGGACAGACGGATGGCCTTTTCCAGCTCTTCCAGTCCATCGGAGAGTTCCTGCAGCTTTGCATCGCCGGCGTCGAGCGCGAGCTTGCCCAGCGACTCCTTGTCGGTCAGCGAATAGGCGGCATGCACCTGCCTGGCCAGTCGGCTCAGCTGGCGTACGCTGGCGCCGAGGTAGACCTCGGCCGCGCCGCGGTCGATCGCCTTGGACGGCACGTGGTGCGCCTCGTCGAACACGTACAGCGTCTCGCTCGGCTTGGGCAGGATCACGCCGCCCCAGCCTTCGTCCTCGCCGGGCATGGTCAGGTCGGCCAGTACCAGGTCCTGGTTGGCGACGATCACGTCGGCGTCCGCTACCGCGCGGCGCGCGGCGAAGAACGGGCACTGCATGAAATGGATGCACTTGCGCCCGGTGCAGCCGCCGGCGCTGGTGGTCAGCATCGGCTTGAGGAAGTCGCCGACCGGCTCCGGCGCGGCGTCCATGTCGCCGTTCCACTCGCCCCGCTCGAACGCGCCGGCGAGCTTGGACAGGGCCTGCTTGTCGCGCTCGGCCGGGGGCTTCGACCACAGCGCGAGATCCGCATCGAACCCCAGGCCCAGCTGGCTGGCTTCGGCGCCCATGCTTTGGCGTGCCATCGCCAGGTTGCGCGGGCACAGGTAGCGGCCGCGGCCCTTGGCCAGCGCGACCTTCGCCTCGCTGCCGTCGAGCTTGAGGTAGAGCGGGATGTCGCGCTCGACCAGCTGTTCCTGCAGCGCCACCGTGGCGGTGGCGATCAGCAGCTTCTTCTTCTGCGCGCGGGCCACTTCCATGCCGGCGATCAGGTAGGCCATCGACTTGCCCGTGCCGGTGGGCGCCTCGACCACGGCCGCGCCGCCCTCGGCCGCCAACGCCTTGGCCACCTCGGCGATCATCCGGCCCTGCGCGGCGCGCGGGCGGAAGCCGGGCAGGCCTTCTTTCAGGCGCGCGTAAGCGGCGCGGATCGCGTCCTTGGTGGCATCGGTGAGCATCGGGCGATTCTAGCCCGCGGGGCGGGGCTCCGCCGGGCGTGGCGCCACATGCACGTGGCTCAAGATAGGTTCGCGATGGTCGATCTTATGGTATGCATCACGAGTGGGCTGGAGCCGGGGGCATGACAGGAACTCCATGAAACGGCGCTGTTGCAGGGCAGGGGCGCATGAGCAGGCCGGTCGCTGCGGTGACGGGCTCCGCCGCCGTGGGGTGCCTGCATGAGTTCCCCCCGCGCCACCCCGCTTGAACCTTCGCAGGGGGGCGAAGCCGGCTGGCTGGCGCGCCTGGTGGGAGCGACCACGCCCGCCGAGGTCGCCACCGTGGTCGCCGCTTTCGCGCAGGAACAGGCCGGGTGCCGCCACGCGGTCGTGGCCTGGGCCGGCAGCGGCTTGCCGCGCACCTACAGCAGCAGTGGCCGGCCCGATCACGCGCGCATCGACCGCGCCCGGACCTTGCTGACATCCAACGCCAGGGGATCGGTACGCCAGGGGCAGGAGCTGCTGGTGCGGCTGCTGCCGCAGGAGCGTGCGTTCCTGATGCTCGAGGTCGAGCGCGGCCAGGCCCCGGAGCCCTTGCTGGGCCAGCTTCAACCCTTCCTGGAACTGGCCGGCCCGTACCTGCAGCGTGCGTTGAAGCTGGCCGACCTGGAGGACTCGCACAAGCAACTGGTGCGTTCGGAAGTACTCCAGCGCGCGCTGTTCGCCATCTCCGACCTGGCTGGCTCGGACCTGGACATGCCCGAGATGCTCAAGCGCATCCACGGCATCATCAGCACGCTGATGTATGCGGAGAATTTCTTCATCGTACGCAGCGATCCGCAGCATGGCACGATGCGGTTCCTCTACTACGCAGACATCGAAGACACCGACGCACCGGACACCAGCCACGACGTGCCGCTGGAAAGCCTGCGCAACTCCATGACCTGGCACCTGCTCACCGGCGGCAAGGCGCTGATGGGCAGCCTGGACCAGATCAGCCGACAGGTGTCGGGCATCTTCGCCCCCTCCGGGCCGGAGGCGGTGGACTGGCTGGGCGTGCCGATGCTGCGCGATGGCCAGGTGCACGGCGCGCTGGTGGTGCAGAGCTATCAGGCCGGCATCGGTTTCTCCGAGGACGATCGCGCGCTGCTGGAGTTCGTCGGCAGCCACGTGCTCACCGCGCTGGAACGCAAGCAGAGCAAGGACGAGCTGGAGGAGCGCGTGCGCCTGCGCACGCAGGAACTGGCCGAGGCCAACCGCGGCCTGCAGCAGGAAGTGCTCGAGCGCCAGCGTGCCGAGCGGTTGCAGGCGGCGCTGTTCCACCTGGCGCAGCTGGCTACCGCCGACATCGACGAGAACGAGTTCTACGAGCGCACGCACGCGGTGGTCGGCGAGCTCATCAACGCGGAGAACTTCTTCATCGCGCTGCTCTCGGACGACCGCCAGAAGCTGGTGTTCCCCTATTACGTCGACGCCGGCGTGCGCAAGGCGCAGGAGCGCCCGCTGGGCCGTGGCCTGTCCGAGTATGTGCTGCGCGGCGGGCAGCCCTTGCTGGCCTTCCAGGAAGACACCATGGAGCTCGCGCGCCGCGATGAGGTCGACCTGGTCCGCGTGGGTCGGCCGGCGGTGTGCTGGCTGGGCGTGCCGCTGCGGGTCGACGAGCAGGCGATCGGCCTGGTCGCGGTGCAGAGCTACACGCCCTCGATCGACTACGACCAGGCCGACCAGGAACTGCTCACCTTCGCCGCGCTGCAGATCGCCAACAGCATTCATCGCCGCCGCGCCGCCGTGTCGCTGCAGCGCGCCTACGCCGAGCTGGAACAGCGCGTGGCCGAGCGCACGTCCGAGCTGCGCCAGGAGATCACCGAGCGCGAGCGCGTGCAGAGCCAGCTCAAGCACGAGGTGATGCACGACGCGCTCACCGGCCTGCCCAACCGCGGTTTCCTGCGCGACCGGCTCGAGCGCGTGCTGGCGATCCTGCAGCGCGAGCCGGGCCGGCGCTGCGCGCTCTTGTACCTGGATGTGGACCGCTTCAAGGTCATCAACGACAGCCTCGGCCACCTGGCGGGCGACGCCTTCCTGAAGGAGATCGCCCGCCGCCTGCACGACTGCGTGCGCGAGCCGGACGTGGTCGCGCGGCTGTCCGGCGACGAGTTCGCGATCCTGCTGGAGGACATCGACATCCCCGCCGCGGCGATCGCGGTAGCGCAACGCGTGCTCGACGCGCTGAGCGTGCCGATGCAGGTCGCCGGCCGCGAACTGGCGCCCTCGGCCAGCATGGGCATCGCCATCGGCGACAACACCTACGTCACCGCCGACGAGGTGCTGCGCGATGCCGACATCGCGCTGTACCGGGCCAAGGAGCAGGGCCGCAAGCGCTACGAGCTGTTCGACGAGACACTCGCCAAGAACGTCATCGACGTGCTGACCATGGAAGGCGAACTGCGCCAGGCGCTGGCACGCGACGAGTTCGAGCCTTACCTGCAACCGTTCTGCCGGTTGGCCGATGGCGCGGTAGTGGGCTACGAGGCGCTGCTGCGCTGGAACCATCCGAAGCTGGGCGTGCTCGGGCCGGCCGATTTCCTCAAGGTGGCGCACGACAGCGGCCACATTGAATCGATCGACTGGCGGCTGTTCGAGCGCGGCTGCGAGCGCTTCCTGCAGCTGGCCGACAAGAACACCTTCCTGACCTTCAACGTGTCCGCGCTGCACCTGCGCCACCGCGACTTCGACGCCCGCCTGGTGCGCTTGCTCGAACGCACCGGCCTGCCGCCCTGGCGGCTGATCGTGGAGGTCACCGAAGGCTCGCTGCTGGACAACCCCGAACAGGTGCGCACGATGCTCGAGCGCCTGCGCGCGATCGGCGTGGGCGCGGCGCTGGATGATTTCGGCACCGGCTATTCCTCGCTGAGCTACCTGCACTCGCTACCGCTGCGCATGCTCAAGATCGACCGTGCGTTCGTGCATGCGCTGGGCGAAGACGAGCACACCACCGCGACCACCGTGGTCGCCGCGATCCTGGCACTGGCGCGTGCGCTCGACATCCAGGTGATTGCCGAAGGCATCGAGACACCCGCCCAATGCGAGGCGCTGCTCGGCATGGGCTGCGAACTGGGGCAGGGCTATCTGCTCGGCCACCCGGCGCCGATCGGGGCGTGGCTGGGGCGCGAGGGCCGCGCCGACTGAGAGCTCTGCTCCCTCGCCCCTCCGGGGAGAGGGCTGGGGTGAGGGGCCGCTCTTGCGGGAAACTCACTTCTGCGCTTCATGGCACCGAGGACCTCCCCCGCGAGCCCCGCCCCTCACCCAAACCCTCTCCCCGGAGGGGAGAGGGCTTCAGATCGCCCGAGGTTCCGACCCGGTGATCGCCAGCGCCACCGCTTCGGCGACGCGGATGCCATCCACTGCCGCCGACAGGATCCCGCCGGCGTAGCCCGCGCCCTCGCCGGCCGGGAACAGCCCGCGCGTGTTGAGGCTCTGGTAGTCGCCCTCGTCGCGCTTGACCCGCACCGGCGAGGACGTGCGCGTCTCCACGCCGGTCAGCATCGCGTCGTGCATGGCGAAGCCGCGGATCTGCCGGTCGAACAGCGGCAGCGCTTCGCGAATCGCGCCGATTGCGTAGTCGGGCAGGGCCGTGGCGAGGTCGGTCAGGTGTACGCCGGGCTTGTACGAGGGCACCACCTCGCCAAGCTCCCGTGACGGCCGGCCGGCCATGAAATCGCCCACGCGTTGCGCCGGCGCGCTGTAATCGCCGCCGCCCATGCCGAAGGCATGCGACTCCCAGTGCCGCTGCAGCGCGATGCCCGCCAGCGGCCCCTCGCCGTAGGCGGCGAAATCCGCCGGCGTGATGCCGCAGACGATCGCCGCGTTGGCGTTGCGCTCGTTGCGCGAGTACTGGCTCATGCCATTGGTGACGACGCGCCCGGGTTCGGACGTGGCTGCCACCACGGTGCCGCCCGGGCACATGCAGAAGCTGTACACCGAGCGGCCGCTCTGGCCGGCCTTGTTGCCGTGGTGGACCAGCTTGTAGTCGGCCGCACCGAGGATCGGGTGGCCCGCCTGCGGGCCGAAGCGCGCGCGGTCGATCACCGATTGCGGATGCTCGATGCGGAAGCCGATCGAGAACGGCTTGGCCTCCAGATAGACGCCGCGCGCGTGCAGCATCTCGAAGGTGTCGCGCGCGCTGTGGCCGACGGCCAGTACCACATGGTCCGAGCGCAGCTCGCCGCCGTCGGCCAGATGCACGCCGCGCACGTGCCGCGTACCGTCGGCCGCGGTCTCGACCAGCAGGTCGTCCACGCGCTGGTCGAAGCGGATCTCCCCGCCCAGCGCCTGGATGGTGCCACGCATGTTCTCCACCATGGTCACCAGGCGGAAGGTGCCGATGTGCGGCTTGCTGACGTAGAGGATCTCTTCCGGCGCGCCTGCCTTGACGAACTCGGTCAGCACCTTGCGCCCGTGGTGGTGCGGGTCGGAGATCTGGCTGTGCAGCTTGCCGTCGGAGAAGGTGCCGGCGCCGCCCTCGCCGAACTGCACGTTCGATTCGGGGTGCAGGTGACGCTTGCGCCACAGGTCCCAGGTGTCCCGGGTGCGTTCGCGCACGGCCTTGCCGCGGTCGAGCACGATGGGCGCAAAGCCCATCTCCGCCAGGATCAGCGCCGCAAAGATGCCGCACGGACCGAAACCGACCACGATCGGCCGGTGTTCCAGTCGTGCCGGCGCACGCGCGACAGGGTGATAGCGGGTATCGGGTGTGGGCTGCACGTGGCGGTCGTCGGCAAAGCGCGCCAGCACCGCCGCCTCGTCGGCCACGTCCAGGTCCAGCGTGTAGATCAGCGCGATCGCCCCGCGCTTGCGCGCGTCGTAGCCGCGGCGGAACACGCTGATGCCGCGCAGTGCGGATGCCGGAAGCTCCAGGCGTGCAAGCACCGCCTTCGCCAGCGCTTCGGGCGGGTGGTCCAGCGGGAGCTTGAGGTCGGTCAGTCGCAACATGGGTTCGCACGGTCTGGCGGCC
Source organism: Frateuria sp. GZRR35 (assembly GCF_051900415.1). Classification (NCBI taxonomy): domain Bacteria; kingdom Pseudomonadati; phylum Pseudomonadota; class Gammaproteobacteria; order Lysobacterales; family Rhodanobacteraceae; genus Frateuria; species Frateuria sp. GZRR35. Next base: position 35,660 of record NZ_JBHZGL010000005.1, on the reverse strand, counting down.
ACGACCGGAGGCGGTCGGGCTACGCCGGGCCGCGTATTGTCCGCGGGTCGGGTGCGCCGGAACAAGGCGAGCGCGGGTGACGCGGTGCGGCAGGCGCTGTCATCAGGCGTTCAAACCGCCACTGGCGCGTCGTCGGGCGGATGTGACGCGGCACGCCATTTACGCCGCGAGAATGGTCCGGAACTGCTCGCCGGTGGCTTGCGGGTGCAGCAGCACCACGCGCGAGCCGAACTTGCGCGCAGCCGGCGTGCACAGCTCGCCATCGTCGGTGACGACCGCCAGCGGCGTGGAGTGGCGCGAGTTCAGCGGGCGCTTGTAGACCAGCCCGTGCTGGGGGCCGCCGCAAATGATGCATTCGTAGAAGCTGTCCATGATCTGCTCAAGGGGTGAAGACTCGCGCAGGGACAAGCAGGGCTCGCGCCATGCAGCGATGGCGAGTGTGAGCACGGTCACGCTTCACGATGTGCCGGAAAGTTGGCACATCGCTTTCGTTCAGCCGGGCGCGACGGCATGCCGTCGCGCCCCTTGGAAAACCTACTGCTGGGCGCCGGCGATGAAGTCGGTCTTGCCCAGCTCCGCGCCCGCCTCGCGCAGGATCACGTAGGTCGTCGTGCAATGGAAATAGAGGTTCGGCGTCACGAAGCCGAACAGGTAGTCCTGGCCTTTGAAGTCCATCTCGCCGTTGCGCATCTTCAGGTGGATCTCGCGGCTCTCGCTGCCGTCGATCTGGCTCGCGTCGAAGCCCTGCACGTACTCGATCACGCGCTGGATGCGCGCGTGGATCTGCTCCAGCGTGGTTTCGTTGTCCTCGAACGAGGCCGGTTCCACGCCGGCCAGCCGGGCGGTGCCGCGCGCGACCATGTCGCAGGCGATCTGCACCTGCTTGACCAGCGGCAGCATGTCCGGAATCAGGCGGGTGTTCAGCAGCACCTCGTCGGTCACGCCCTTGGCCCTGGCGTGCGCCTCGCCCTTCTTCAGCACGTGGGCAAGATTCGACAGCGCACGCACGAACACGGGAACGGAAGCCTGGTACATCGAAAGCGTCATGGAGATCTCCAGCGTCAGTGGGAGGAATCGTGCGGCAGTGCGCCCGGGGCGTCCGCCGCGTCGTGGATGGAGCCGTCGTCGGCCAGCGGTGCGGTGCGCGCGGTCACGCGCGCCGCGATGATCGCGCCGGCGAGCAGCAGCAACGCCGCCAGCACGAAGGCCAGGCCTGGCAGGTGCACGGGCGATGTGGGCGCGATCGAGAAGGCGAACACCTGCGCGAACAGGTACGGCCCGAAAATGCCGGCAAAGCTGCCCAGGCTGGTGATCGCGCCCTGCAGGCGGCCCTGCTCGGACGGATCGACCTGATGCGTCATGATCGCCTGGATCGGCGGCCCGGACAGGCTCCACAACGCCATCAGCGGAATGCCGGCGAGGAACAGCCAGCCCTGTTTCGCCACGCCCATCAGCAGGAACGCGCCCACGCCGCAGACCAGGCCGGCCAGCAGCACCCGCCGTTCGCCGAAGCGCGGCGTCAGCTTGCCGGTGAGAAAGGCCTGCACCGAGCCGTCGCAGGCGCCCACCAGCATCAGCACGAAGCCCACCGCCTGCGGACCCCAGTCGTAGCGGTAGTCCGCGTACAGCACGAAGGTGGTCTGCAGCACGTAGTGCGCCAGGTACACAAGGAACATCACCACGCCCAGGCCCAGCACCTGCGGGTGGCGGCGGAGCAACTTCAGCGAGCCGAGCGGATGCGCGCTGTGCAGTTCGAAACGCGGCGTGCGTCGTTCCTTCGGCAGCGATTCGGGCAGGATGAAATAGCCGTACAGGAAGTTGCACAGCGCCAGACCGCCGGCCACCCAGAACGGCAGCCGCAGCGAGATGTCGCCGAGGAAGCCGCCCAGCCCCGGTCCCACGATGAAGCCCAGCCCGAACGCGCCGCCGAGCATGCCGTAGGCGGCCGCACGTTTTTCCTTCGGCGTGATGTCGGCGATGTAGGCGTTGGCGGTGGTGAAGCTCGCCGCGGTCATGCCCAGCAGCGCGCGGCTGACGAACAGCAGCCACAGCGTGGGCGCCAGCGCCAGGATCACGAAGTCGATCGCCAGCCCGAGGTTGGAGATCAGGATCACCGGCCGACGGCCGAAACGGTCCGACAACGCGCCCTGCACCGGCGAGAAGGCGAACTGCACCACCGCGAACACGGTGGAGAACACCCCCACCCACCACGCGGCCCTGGCGATACCGCCGCCAGCAAGTTGTTCGATCAGGTGCGGCAGCACCGGGATGACGATGCCGAACGCCAGCATGTCCAGCAGCACGGTGACGAAGATGAAGATCACCGCCGCGCGGCGGCGTGTGTCGCTGAGTGCGGTGTGGGTCGAATCCATGCGGCAGGGTCACCGTCGAACGAAGCGCGCACGATAGCGCATCGGTGCGGCCGGATTGCTGCGTGCGCGGCACGGATGGCGTGCGGCGGATGCAGGGTTCGGTTTCCCCTAGCCCGGCGGCTGCGCCAGTTCCTGCGCACTGAGGAAGCCGTCGTGGTTGCGGTCGGAGCGGCGGAACTGCGCGCGCAGGTCGGCCTGGAAGGCCGCCAGCGAACGCGGCATGCGGCGCGGCCCGGGTGGCAGTTCGCCGGCCTCGAGCACGCCGTCGCCGTTGGCGTCCATCGCATGGAAGCCGGCGCTGAGGTAATCGACGTATTCCTGCGGCGCGATGCGTCCGTCGCCGTCGCGGTCGAACCGCGCCAGGTAGGCGGAAACCGCGGTCGGGTAGTCGCTGGCGCGGGCCGTCGCGCAGAGCAGGGCCAGGAGCGGAAGCAGGTGGCGCATCGGCCCATTGGAGCAGGCCGTCCGCCGCAGCGGCAAGCGCTTCAGGCTGGCACCTCGTCCGCGGCCACGACGCGGTTGCGGCCGGCGCGCTTGGCCTCGTAGAGGGCGCGGTCCGCGCGGCGTACCAGGGCGGCGGCGTCCCGATCGGCGGGCGTGCGCACGGCCACGCCGATCGAGACGGTGATCGGCTCGACCTCGCCGTCCAGTTCCAGCGACATCGTCGCGACGTGCGCCCGCAAGGTCTCGGCCAGCGCGCGGGCGTCGTCCACGTCGCTGCGCGGCAGCAACAACAGGAATTCCTCGCCGCCGACCCGGCCCAGGATGTCGCCCGGCCGGAGCAACGTTCCGATGTCGTGGGCCAGTGCCGCAAGCACGCGGTCGCCGACGGCGTGGCCGAAGCGGTCGTTGATCGTCTTGAAGTGGTCGGCGTCGAGCATCAGAGCGGCGAGCCCCTCGCCCGCGTCGAACATCCGCAGGCCTTCCTCGTCCAGTGCCAGCCGGTTGAACGTGCCGGTCAGCGGGTCGGTGCGGGCCAGGCGGCGCAGTTCGGCCTGCGCGGCCTCGTTGTACATCAGCAGGAAGCCGAGGGTGGCGAACACCGGCTCCAGCGTGCCGTAGACCATATTGGCGATGTTGCCGGGGGTGGGCAGCAACAGCCCGACCTGCGGCAGCGTGGCCAGCTCGTGCAGGCGAAGGCCCCAGGCGACCGCGGCACCGGCCAGCACCAGCAGCATCACCCGTTGCGCGGTCGAGCCGCCGCGACGCAGCGCGTGGCGTAGGGGCCACAGCAGCATGCCCAGGTAGCAGCCCAGCATGGCCGCGGCGATGCACACGCGCGTGCGGTAATCCGGCTGGACGACGCCGAACCAGGCGATGCCCAGCCATGCAGCCAGGCCGATCGCGGCCAGCCATCCGCGCCGCTGCGGTACCTCCAGCAACAGGCGCAGTGCCCGCGCGGTTTCGGCGTAGGACACGATCAGTACGCCGTTGGCCAGCACGATCGACCACCAGTCGCTGATCTGCCCGCGCAGTGCCGCCAGCAACCAGCCCAGCGACTGCAGCACCAGCACCATGCCCCAGATGCGCAGGCTGGTGCGCGCGCGACCGGTATAGGCGCGCGTGGCCACCAGCAACAGTGGCGCAAGCAGCAGCGCCTGCAGGGCGCCGAGCAGGCTCAGGGTGGCAAGGTCGAAACGCACGGGGCAGGGGAGTCGTTGTAAACGCGCCCCTGTAGCGGCCGAGGGCCGCGAAACTTCAGCGTGCGCCGTGGATCCCGATGAACTGCAGAAACTCGGCGCGGGTTCGCGCGTCATCGCGGAAGGCGCCGAGCATCTGGCTGGTCACCATCGACACGCCGCGCTTGTGCACGCCACGGGTGGTCATGCATTCGTGGCTGGCGTCGATCACTACCGCCACGCCGGCGGGCTTCAGGTGTTCCTGGATGCAATGGGCGATCTGCGCGGTGAGCTTCTCCTGCACCTGGAAGCGGCGCGCGTAGCCCTCGACCACGCGGGCCAGCTTGCTGATGCCGACCACGCGGTTGGTCGGCAGATAGCCCACGTGTGCGCGGCCGATGATCGGCGCCATGTGGTGCTCGCAGTGGCTCTCGAACTCGATGTCGCGCAGCACCACCATCTCGTCGTAGCCCTCGACCTCCTTGAAGGTGCGCTTGAGGAACTCCGACGGGTCATCGGCGTAGCCGGAGAACCAGTCGCGATACGCCTTGGTCACGCGCCGCGGCGTGTCCAGCAGGCCCTCGCGCGAGGGATCGTCGCCGGCCCAGCGCAGCAGCGTTCGCACCGCTTCCTCGGCCTGGGCCTGGGTGACGTCGTTGGGGTTGCTCGGGTCGCTCATGCGGGTGCCTCGGGCTTGAGAATGAGTGGCTTGCCAGGGCCGCGCCGCTGACAGCGTTCCAGTGTAGCGACCGTGTCAAGCAAACCGGTTCTAGGGGTGTGCAAAGGGCGCCCAGTAGGGCAAAAGTATGGTTGACGCAACAAAATGTAACGTTTAGCGTACATGACATCCGAGGGGAGGGTTGTGCCATGAGCCGTTCGCTGCGTTATGCGGTGCTGATCCCGTTGTCCGTACTTGCGTTCTACGTGCTGTTCGTCCTGCCGGACGTCGACCTGGGCTGGCCCGGCGGCCTGGCCCTGCTCGCCGGTGCCTGGCTGGTCTGGTATCTGCTGTGGGCCACCTGGAAGGCCTCGGGCACCTCGCTGGGGGAGGCCGTGGCCGCTGTTTCGCCCGGCGAGCAACGGGCCTGGATCGGCCTGCTGTTCACCCTGGCGATCCTGCTGTACTTCGGGCTGCGCGCGACGCAAATGGTCGGCGCGGACGGCGGCCGTGCGCCCGAGGCCACCGCCATCGGCAGGCACATCGGCATGATGGTGGTGGCCTGGCTGGTCGTGATGCAGGTGCTTCGCCAGCGCTGGCGCGACAGGGTCGAGGCGGACGAACGCGACCGCGCGATCGAGGCGCGCGCCGCCGGTTGGGCACGCGCCAGCCTGGTGGTTTTCTTCGTCGCGCTCGCCGTGCTGTTCGCCTTCACGCCGCCCGACAGGCTGGCCTGGGCGCGGCCAATGACACTCTCCAACCTGCTGATGGCCGGACTGATCGGATCCTGCCTGCTCGAATACCTGGTCACCGGGCTGGCCTACTGGCGCGACCGGCGTTGAGAGCTCCCGGCACCCCGATCGCCAACGTCATCCGCCGCCTGCGCTTCGAGCACGGCGAGATGACCCAGCAGGCACTCGCCGACGCCTGCGGCATCACGCGGCAGACGGTGATCGCGCTGGAGGCCGGCAAGTACGCGCCATCGCTGGAGCTGGCCTTCCGCATCGCGCGCACGTTCGGCGCGGGCGTGGAGGATGTGTTCGAGTGGAAGGCGTGAGCGCCCCCCGCACGGAGCGCCCCCATCCGCCTGTCGGCACCTTCCACCGCGTTCGCGGGGGAAGGCTCGGGTCGCGGGTGGGGGGGGGGGGGCCCCCCCCCCCCCCCCCCCCCCCCCACGACTCCACGCCTCGAAGCTTGCGCCTCGCGTTCGCAGGGAAAGACCGGGCACGTAGGCCCCGCGCGCTGACGCTTCCCCACTCCAGGGGAAGCTCAGGCCATTCGATCCTTCCCCCGCCCGCGGGGGAAGGTGCCCGAAGGGCGGATGGGGGAAGCCTTGCGGGAAACCCCCCTCACTCGAGCGTGCTTTCCTCGACGTCGTCATCGAGTTCCGGCACTACGCCCAGCAATTGCTGGGTGACCTCGCCCGAGAGCGTCTCCACGCCGCGCAGCTTGCGCTCGATCGCCCGCGTGCGCACGCCGGTCGCATCGATGTGCTTGCCGGCCTCGTCGAGCTTCTTCTTGACCTTGTCCAGCACGTCGCCGAACTTGCCGAATTCGGTCTTCACCGCGCCCAGGATGTTCCACACCTCCGAGCTGCGCTGGGCGATGGCCAGCGTGCGGAAGCCCATCTGCAGGCTGTTGAGCAGGGCGCTCAGCGTGGTCGGGCCAGCCACCACCACGCGGTGGTCGCGCTGCAGCAGTTCGAACAGGCCCGGGCGGCGGATCACTTCGGCGTAGAGGCCCTCGGTGGGCAGGAACAGCACGGCAAAGTCGGTGGTGTGTGGGGCCGCGACGTACTTGGTCCTGATGCGCTTGGCCTCCTCGCGCACGCGTACCTCCAGCGCGCGACCGGCGACGGCGGCCGCTTCGGCGTCGGCCAGTTCCTGGGCTTCGAGCAGACGCTGGTAATCCTCGACCGGGAATTTCGCGTCGATCGGCAGGTAGAGCTGGGCGACGTCGCCCTGGCCGGGCATGCGGATGGCGAACTCCACCCGCTCGTTGGAGCCAGGTACGGTGACCACGTTGGATTCGTACTGCTCGGGCGTGAGCAGTTGCTCCAGCAGCGCACCGAGTTGCACTTCGCCCAGGATGCCGCGGCTCTTCACGTTGGACAGCACCCGCTTCAGGTCACCCACCCCGTTGGCCAGGCTCTGCATCTCACCCAGCCCGCGCTGCACGGCTTCGAGCCGCTCCGACACCAGCTGGAAGGACTGGCCCAGGCGCGTTTCCAGCGTGCTCTGCAGCTTCTCGTCGACGGTGGCGCGCATCTGCTCGAGCTTGGCCGCATTGTCGTCCTGCAGCGCCTTGAGTTTGGCCTCCAGCGTGGCGCGCACTTCGCCCATGCGCTTTTCGTTGTCGGCGGTGAGCGCGGCCAGCTGCTGGCGCTGCTGGTCGCTGGCGCGGGTTAGGGTGAGGACCATTTCCTCGCGGCTCTTGCGTGCATCGTCGGCAAGGCGCTGGGCAAGGCCCTGCAGCCCGGCGTCGGTGCGCGTGGTGAGACCATCCAGGCGCTGGCCGAAGCCGTCGATGCGCTCAGCCTGCTGGCGCGACATGCCGCCCAGCTGCTCCGCGACATGGGTACGGAAGCGGTCGAAACCCTGTTGCAGTTCCTCGCGACCGGCGCGCTGTTCCTCGCGCAGCGTGCGTTCGAGGCGCTCGCCGTCGCTCTTCAATGCGTCCAGGCGGATGGCGAGGCCGTCGTCGGCGCGGCCACGGCGCAGCAGCACCACCTGCAACACGAGGATGGCAAGGGCGACCAGGAGCAGGAGGGCGAGCAGTACGTCGGCGAGGGGCATGGCAGGTTCCGGCAAGCTACGGAACCGAAGTTTACGCGTACCCGTCTCAGCTGCCGCGACGCTTCGGCTTCAGACGTTGCCGCAGGAAGCGCAGCGTGGCTTTTTCCAGCTCCCGCGGCTTGCCCGCACAGGCTTGGGTGATCGTGCGCTGCAGGCTGCCGTCGCGCCAGCCCTCGAACACTTCCGGATGGATGTAGGACTTGCGGCAGACCGCCGGCGTGTTGCCCAGCACCTGGGCCACCTGCTTGACCGCCTCCACCAGTGCGTGGCGGCGGGCGCGTTCGCCGCCCTTTTCAGGCAGCGGCGTGCAGGCCAGCACGCCGGCGGCGTGGGCGGTGCCGCCCCAAGTGCGGAAATCCTTGGCGCTGAACACCTCGCCGCAGGCCTCGTGCAGGTAGTCGTTGACCATGCCCGAGTCGACCGGCTGGCGCTCGCCCGCGTCGTCCAGGTACTGGAACAGGCGCTGGCCGGGCAAGTGCTGCACGCGGCGCACGATCCGCGTCAGGCGCGAGTCGTCCAGTTCGACTTCCTGCTCCTGGCCGCTCTTGCCCTTGAAGCAGAAGCGCAGCCGGCCGCGCGCCACGCGTACGTGGCGCGAGCGCAGCGTGGTCAGGCCGTAGCTCTTGTTGGCGCGCGCGTAGCTTTCGTTGCCCACGCGGATCAGCGTTTCGTCCAGCAGGCGCACCAGCAGCGCCAGCACCTTCTCCCGCGGCAGGCCGGTCAGTGCGAGGTCCTGGCGGGTGCGCCGGCGCAGCCTGGGCAGCGCGGCGCCAAAGGCGAGGATGCGGTCGAACTTGCCGTGGTCGCGCAGCGCGCGCCAGTCCGGGTGGTAGCGGTATTGCTTGCGCCCGCGCGCATCGCGCCCGGTCGCCTGCAGGTGGCCGTCGGGGTTGGCGCAGATCCACACGTCCTCGTAGGCCGGCGGGATCGCCAGCGCTCGGATGCGCGCCAGTTCGACCCTGTCGGTGACCGGCTGGCCATCGGCATCGCGGTAGCCGAAGCCCTTGCCCCGCCGCAGCCGGCGGATGCCCGGCTGCGCGTCGCTGACGTAGACCAGGCCGGCCTTGCGTACCTCGGCGCGCAGGGTCGGATCGGGTTCGCTGGGGCGGGTGTTCATCGACCCCAAGTGTGGCGGGCGCGGCGATCAAGGCCGTGTGCAGGCGGGCTTTGCACCGGGGCGCCCGCCGCACCCGTCGAACGGGCGCATGATGGTCGGAGGGCAGGTCACGGGAGCGAGACATGGAATACGCGTACGACTACCTGATCATCGGCGGCGGCATGGCAGGCGATGCGGCGGCCAAGGCGATCCGCGCCGCGGATGCGGCGGCCAGCATCGGCCTGGTCAGCGCGGAAACCTCGCCGCCCTACGAGCGGCCGCCGTTGTCGAAGGCGCTGTGGAAGGGCGACAAGACGCCCGAATCGATCGACCTGGGCACCGCCGCCACCGGAGCGACGCTGCACCTGGGTCGGCGCGTGCAGTCCTTGGACCGGGCCGGCCGCCGTGTCGGCGATGACCACGGCGACGGCTACCGCTACGGCCGCCTGCTGCTGGCCACCGGCGCCACGCCGCGGCCGCTGCCCTTCGACGCGGGCGATCGCGCCATCGCGTTCCGCACGCTCGACGACTACCGGCACCTGCGTCGCCACGCCGTGGCGGGTGCGCATGTCGCCGTGGTCGGTGGCGGTTTCATCGGCAGCGAACTGGCCGCCTCGCTCCGCGGCATCGGCTGCAAGGTGACCCTGCTGTTCCCGGGCGCGTCGATCGGCAGCGGGCGCTACCCGCCGGCGCTGTCGGCGTTCCTGGACGACTACTACCGCGAGCGCGGTGTGGAGCTGCTGTCCGGGGTGAAAGTGGTCGATGGCAAGGACAGCGACGCCGGCGTCGACCTGGTGCTCTCCGACGGCCGGCGCCTGTGCGTGGATGCCGTGGCCGCGGGCCTGGGCGTGACGCCCGACACCGCACTGGCCGCGCAGGCGGGCCTGGAGGTCGGCGATGGCGTAGTGGTCGATGCGCAGTTGCGCACCAGCGACCCGCACATTTGGGCCGCCGGCGACATGGCCAACTTCTTCAACCCGTCGCTCGAGCGCCGGTTGCGTGTGGAGCACGAGAACGCGGCCGTCGAGACGGGCACGCATGCTGGCCGCGCGATGGCCGGTGCCGGCGGTGACTTCGTCACCCTGCCGTATTTCTACTCGGACCTGTTCGATCTCGGCTACGAGGCGGTCGGCCTGCTCGACGCGCGCCTGCAGGTGGTGGAGGACTGGAGCGAGCCACACCGCAAGGGCGTGGTCTATTACCTGGACGACGGCCGCGTACGCGGCGTGCTGCTGTGGAACGTGTGGGGGCAGGTGGATGCCGCGCGTGAACTCATCGCACAGGCCGGACCGTGGGAGCCATCCTCGTTGCGCGGACGCATCCCGCACGACGGCTGAGGGCAGGGTCCTCCAGCCGACGACCGGAGCGGCGGGCAGGGCTTCTGATGGCCGTGCGGGTATTAAGAAACCGCGAAAAACCCTGTGATAGAGTTCACAAAAACGCGCTTGCGCGCAGATTGACCGTCCGTTTTCCGGCAGCCGACCGGGACAGAACGGACAGGACAGGGGGACAAACGGCATGGCCATTCGAGGCCCCATTCCGGTGGGCAGCCGGCGTGTTGCGCTCGCCGTCGCCGTGTGGGCGGCGTTGCTGGCCGCGCCCGCCCTCGCCGGCGCAGCCGATCCCGGCGAGGCCGTGGCAACGATCGACCGCCTGCGTCAGGCCGGAAACTGGACCCGCGCGCTGGCGGTGTGCGAGGACGCGCTGCGCGAGCATCCCGAGAACGCACAACTGCTGCGCCGCCAGGTGCTGATCCTTGCCGACGCCGGCGCCGTCGGCCGCGCCCGCGAGCTGGCGCAGGCGATGCCGGCCGATCCCGCGCTTAGGGCGCGGCTGGATGCCGACGTCGCCGCGCAGCGCGCGCGTCGCGCGGCGCGCGATCCGGTCGCCCCCGACGCCGATCCCTACGCCGCGGCGGACGCAGCCGTACGCGCGCTCGACACCGTGATCGCGCGCCATGCCGACGACCCGGTGATCGTGCGCCGCGGCTATCTCGACCGGTTGGTGGCGCTGCAGGCGGCGGGCCGTCCGGCCGAGGTGGTGGCGGCCTATGACGCCATGAGCCCGGAGCAACGCGAAACTCTGCCGACCTACGTGATGCGGCCGCTGGCCGAGGCGCTGCTCGACCGCGAGCGGCCGGAGGAGGCCGCCCGCCTGCTCGAGCGCGCGGGTCCGGCGAATCCGGGCAGCATTCCCGAGGCCGAGTCCGACCCGGCCATCGCGCTGATGTACGCGTACAGCGAAGCCGGCCAGTACGCCAAGGCCAGGCAGACCATCGACGCCGCCGCGGCGGCGCAGCCAGTGTGGCTGCGCAAGCCAGGGCAGTCTGCCCCGGTGGCCAATCCGCACCGCAGCGAGGACGACCTCAACGCGGCTCTGTTGCGCGGCTACGGCGGCCTGCTGGCCGAGGCCAACGCGCGCCTGGCCGCGGGCGTGCGCGAGGCGCCGGCCAGCGCGCCCTGGCGGCGCGAGCTGGCCAACAACGAACGCAGCCGTGGCTGGCCACGCCGCGCGGAAGCGGACCTGGCCATCGCGCACGGGCTGGACCCGCAGGACATCGGTGTGCGCCTGGGCCAACTGGAAACGCAGCGCGAGCTGGGCGATTTCGCCGGCGTCGAACCGGGCCTGGAAACGCTTGAGGCACGCTACCCGCGCAACGCCCAAGTGCAGCGCGCGCGTCGCGCCTGGGACCGCCAGCGTGGCTGGCAGTTCGATGCCGCGCAGGCTTTCGGCCGCGGCAACACCATCGACTACGGCGATCGCGACCAGAACAGTTTCGCCACGCTCGCCTCGCCGTTGCTGGCCGACCACTGGCGTGTCTACGCCATCGCTCGCCGCGCGCAGGCCTCGCTACCCGAAGGCGACGCCCGCCGCACCGACGCGGGGCTGGGTGTGCGCGGCCAGTGGCGCGGCCTGCGGGCCTACCTGCAGGCGCTGCCGTCGCACGGCACCGGCAGCGATCCCATGGCCGTGGAGGCGGGTTTCGACTGGACGATCAGCGACCACTGGGCGTGGAGCACCGACGCCAGCAGCGCCGGCGCCGGCATCCCGCTGCGCGCGCGCTACTACGGCATCCATGGCGGCACGCTGGACAGCACGGTCCAGTGGCGCGCGAGCGAACTGCTCGCCGCGCGGCTGGGCGTGCAGGCGGCCAACTTCAGCGACGGCAACCGCCGACGCGCGGCCGACCTGGGCCTCAGCGGTCGCGTGCTGACCCGCCCGCGGCTGCAGCTGGACCTGGGCGCGGACCTGTACGCCTCGCACAACACCCTGGCCGATACCGCCTATTTCAACCCGGAGCGCGACGGCGCCGCTACGGTCACCGCGCACCTGGACCACGTGCTGGCCGCACGTTACGGGCGCAGCTGGCACCAGCTCGTCGACGTGGCGGTCGGCAGCTACGCGCAGCAGGGCCAGTCGGCCGGCTGGGTCGCCGACGTCGCCTACGGACAGACCTGGCAGCCGCACGAGGGGCTCGGTTTCGGCTGGCGCCTGGGCTGGCACAGCCAGCCCTACGACGGCCGCCGCGAAACGCGCGCCACGCTCGAACTGACCCTGCACTGGGGGGAGTGACATGCGTTACCTGATCCTCGCCCTGCTGTTCCTGCTGGCCGTACCCGCGCATGCCGGCCGGCTGGTGATCCTGAGCTACCACGACATCCACGACCCCGCGCAGGGGCCGACCACCGATCCGGACGCGACCAGCCTCGACCACCTGGTCGGTCACCTGGAGTACCTGCACGCCAACGGCTGGACCGCGGTCAGCGCGGCACAGGTGCGCGCCGCCGGGCAGGGCGGTCCCGCACTGCCGGACAAGGCCTTCCTGCTCACCTTCGACGACGGTCTGGAAAGCTTCTACACGCGCGTCTACCCGCTGCTTCAGGCCTACCACTATCCCGCGCTGCTGGCGCTGGTGACCGGCTGGATCGAGACCGCGCCCGGTGACCGCCTGGACTACAACGGCCGCGACTGCGATGCCGCCTGTTTCGTTACCTGGGCGCAGGTGCGGCAGATGCAGCGCTCGGGGCTGGTCGAGATCGCCTCGCACACGGACGCGCTGCACGAGGGCATTCTCGGCAACCCGCAGGGCAACCTGCTGCCCGCAGCGGTGACGCGCCGCTACGACCCGGCCAGCGGCAGCTACGAAACCGAAGCGGCCTGGCGCGAGCGCATCACCAGTGACCTCACGCGCAGCGTGGCGGCAATCCGCGAGCACACCGGCGTGGCGCCACAGGCGATCGTCTGGCCCTACGGCGCGTTCAACCGGCCGGGACGCGAGATGGCCGCGGCCCTGGGCATGGAAATGTCGCTGACACTGGGCAACGCCGTGCCCGATCCTGCGCGCGACCACACGCTGGATCGCTTGTTGATGGGCGGCGATCCGGGCGTGGTCGACCTGGCCTGGCAGCTGCTGCCGGCCCATCCGGTCGAGCCGCGCCGCGTGGTGCAGGTCGACCTCGACTATGTCTACGACCCCGACCCCGCTCAGCGCGAGCGCAATCTTTCCAAACTGCTCGACCGCATCAAGCGCATGGACGTCGACCAGGTCTGGTTGCAGGCCTACGCCGATCCCAATGGCGACGGCGTAGCCGATGCGCTGTATTTCCCCAACCGCCACCTGCCCATGCGCGCGGACCTGTTCGCGCGCGTGGCTTGGCAGCTCAGGACCCGCGCCGGCGTGCAGGTCTACGCCTGGATGCCCTCATTGGCGTTCCGCCCGCGCGCGAACGATCCGGTGGCGGCATGGGTGCTGGCCGGCAGGGGCAGGGACGTGGCACGGCTGGACCCCTCGCAACCGGCCGTGCGCGCGTGGGTCGGTGACCTTTACGAGGATCTTGCCAGCCATGCTGCCTTCGCCGGCCTGCTGTTCTCCGACGACGCACTGTTGCGCGACACCGACCGCCTGCACGATGCGCCGCCACCCGGCCCCGCGCGCACCGCATGGCTGATTGATTACACCCACGAGCTGGTCGAACGCGCACGCCGCTGGCGGCCACAGCTGCGCACCGCGCGCAATCTGTTCGCCGCACCCGTGCTCGACGGCAAGACCGAGTCGTGGTTTGCGCAGTCGCTGCCCGCGTTCGTGGCCGGCTATGACGAGGTGGGGCTGATGGCGATGCCGCAACTGGATCACGTCAGGCCCCGCAAGGCATGGTTCGAACGCCTCGCCACAGCGGTCGCCGCGGTACCGGGCGCGCGCGAGAAGACGGTGTTCGAGCTGGCTACCCGAGATTGGCGCACCCGCCAACCGATCGATACCGCGACGGTGCTCGACCGCATGCGCCTGCTGCAGGTCCAGGGTGCGCTGCATCTGGGCTATTACCCGGACGACTTCCCGGCCGATCATCCCAAGCTCGAGCGCATCCGCCCGGGCATCTCCTCGGCCACCTATCCGTACAGGGGGCGCTGATCGTGGAAACGACGAACCACGCCCTCTCGGTGCTGCTCGACTTCGCCTTCTACTACCCGCTGGTGATGTCGATGCTGTGGATGAGCGGCAGCATCCTCTACTTCCTGCGTTGGGAGCGCCGGCAGCCGCCGCGCACCGAACTCCAGCCGCTGCCCGAGCAGCCGCCGATCAGCATCCTGGTGCCCTGCCACAACGAGGGCACGCACATCCGCGAGACGATCGAGCAGCTGGCGCGCCAGCGCTGGCCGGAATTCGAGATCATCGCTGTCAACGACGGTTCCACCGACGACACCGGCGCGCAACTGGACGCGCTGGCGAAGGAAGTGCCGCAGCTGCGCGTGATCCACTTCGCCGCCAACCAGGGCAAGGCGATGGGGCTGCGCATGGCGGCGCTTGCGGCACGCCATGAGTTCCTGGTGTGCATCGACGGCGACACCCTGCTGGACGAACACGCCGCGCACTGGATGATGCGCCACCTGCTGGACAGCTCGCGCGTGGGTGCGGTCACCGGCAATCCGCGTATCCGCAACCGCTCGACGCTGCTTGGGAAGCTGCAGGTCGGCGAGTTTTCCTCGATCATCGGCCTGATCAAGCGCGCCCAGCGCGTGTACGGGCGCATCTTCACCGTGTCGGGCGTGATCGCCGCGTTCCGCAAGCGCGCGCTGCTGGATGTCGGCTACTGGAACGTCGACATGGTCACCGAGGACATCGACGTCAGCTGGCGCCTGCAGATGCGCCACTGGGACGTGCGCTACGAGCCCAACGCGCTGTGCTGGCTGCTCACCCCCGAAACCGTGCATGGCCTGTGGCGCCAGCGCCTGCGCTGGGCGCAGGGCGGCAGCGAGGTGTTGCTGCGCTACGCCAGCGGCCTGTTCAACTGGCGCCGCCGGCGCATGTGGCCGGTGGCGCTGGAATACCTGCTCAGCCTGGTGTGGGCCTACCTGATGCTGGTGGTGGTCGCGCTGTGGGCGGTCGGCAAGTTCGTTGCGCTGCCGCCGGAACTGGCGGTGCCCAGCCTGCTGCCGCGCTGGCACGGCGTCATCCTCGGCCTGACCTGCCTCACCCAATTCATGCTCAGCCTGGTCATCGACCGGCGCTACGAGACACGCATCGGACGCAACTATTACTGGATGATCTGGTACCCGATCGCCTACTGGATGATCAACACGCTGACTACCGTCGTGGCGTTTCCCAAGGCGCTGCTCAAGCGCCGCGGCGTACGCGCGGTATGGGTCAGCCCGGACCGGGGGCTGCGATGAAAGCCGAAGGTTTCCTGATCCAGAACGAGCGCCGCCGCACGCCGACACAGCGCGCGCTGTCCTCGCTGGTCACGCTCGTGGCGTGGATGCTGTGGTTCTACCTGTGGCTGCCGGTGATCACGCTGGTCGCCTGGCTGGCCGGCGTGCGCACGGCATGGATCGAGTTGTCGGCCGAGGCCTACGCGAACCAGACGACCGATCTGCTGACGATCCTCGGCTATGCATTGGTCAGCGCCGTGGTATTCGCCAGCTGGGCCTACTACAACCAGGCCCGCTTCGCGCACAGGACCCGCCGCCGGCAGGGGCCCGCCGCCGTGACGCTCGTCGAGGAAGCGATGGCGATGGACGTCGACCCGCGCGAGGCCCAGGCCCTGCGCAGCCAGCAGCACAGCACGCTGGTGTTCGACAAACATGCGCGACCGGTGGTACGCCGCTCGCCGGATCGCGAACCCGAGCCGGCCTAGGTTTCGTAGGGTGGGCTTCAGCCCACCATCGGATGTGCGCCGAAACAGCGGGCTGAAGCCCACCCTACTTGCCGCGGACCGGCGTTCCGCGAGCGGCATGCATAGGTGCTCGAAAGACATGCGTGGCGGCTTCGCCGGATCGCAAGGCTGGAGCCCGTAGGATGGGCTTCAGCCCGCCATCGGATCTGCGGCGGAGCAGCGGTGGGCTGAAGCCCACCCAGCGGGGATCACTCGACCCGGCAGAACACTGCCTTGAGATAGCGCCCCTCCGGCACGTCGGCTCGCACCGGATGGTCGGCGCCGGCGCCGGCGACCTGCAGCACCTGGATCTCGCGGCCGGCATTGAGTGCCACGCGGCGCAGCATCTCCAGGAAGTCCGCCTCGGCCACCAGGCCGGTGCACGAGCAGGTCAGCAGCAGGCCGCCGGGCGGGATCACGTCCAGCGCCAGGCGGTTCATGGCGAAGTACTTCTTCAGCGCGTCGAACACCTTGTTGCGATCGCGCGTGAGTTTGGCCGGATCGAGGATCACCGCGTCGTATTGCTCGCCACGCGCGGCGGCCTCGCGCAGCCACTCGAAGATGTCCGCCTGCTGGAAGTCGATCGCCAAGTCGTTCGCCGCGGCATTGGCGCGCGCGATCTCCAGGATGCCCGCATCCATGTCCACGCCGACCGCCTCGCGCGCGCCGGCGGCCATCGCGTGCACGGCGAAGCCGCCGGAGTTGCAGCACAGGTCGAGCACGCGCCGGCCGCGCGCGAACTCGGCGAAGCGGCGGCGGTTCTCGCGCTGGTCGGCGAAGAAGCCGGTCTTGTGCCCCAGCCCCGGCGCCGCGTGGAAGGCCAGCCCGTGCTCGTGGACCTCGACCGGCGCCGGCGGCTCAGGGCTGCGGCAGTCGAACGATTCCTGCTTCTGCACGTGGCTCTCGGCAAACCAGTACAGCCGCGCACCGGGGAAGTGTTCGAGCAGGGCGGTGTGGATCGCCTCGCGGAACTTCCACATGCCGGCGGCGAAGTACTCGATCACCAGGATGTCGGCGTAGCGGTCGACCACCAGGCCGGACAGGCCGTCGCCCTCGCTGTGCACGACGCGCCAGGCGTCGCTGGCGTGGTCCAGGTGCAAAAGTTCGCGGCGCAGTTGCACGGCGCGCGCGATGCGTGCGGCGATCCAGTCCGCGTCGATCGCTTCGGACGGATCGCTGGTGAGCAGGCGCAGCGCGATGCGGGCGTGGCCGTTCCAGAAGGCGCGGCCGACGAAACGGTCCTTGCTGTCCACCACCTCGACCACGCTGCCCGGCGGCAGCCGCTGCTCGGGCTTGTACACCTGCGCCGACCACACCCACGGGTGGCCTGGCGCGCGGTCGGATTTGAGGCGGATGCGAGGTTGCGCGGCGGGATCTTGCGGGGAAGGGGTGTTCATCCCGCCATGATACCCGGCGCCGCCCTCGACACCTGTAGGAGCGCCCTTGGGCGCGACCGCCATGCGGGGGTTTGCGTTGCCGACGGACATGGCGGTCGCGCCCAAGGGCGCTCCTACAATCCGGTTAGCGCAGCTTGAGGATCAACCAGGACACCACCGCCAGCAGGTTCACGCCAATCCGCGACACCGACGGCCCGGCCACCGCCAGCACGAAACCCTGCGTGCCGAAGTTCCAGTCCAGCCACGGCCGCGCCAGGTGGAAGGTGGTGTGGATGTTGAGGAAGGCTCCCGCGTGCAACGCATAGCTGAACACCGGCGTGGCGAGCAGCGGCAACTGCAGCAGCTGCGCCACGCGCGAGAACGCCACGCCGCGATCGCTCCCCTCGACCAGCCACACGCCCGCCAGCAGCACGAAACCGAAGGCGATCAGCGCCAACAGCGCATGCAACATGTCGTAGGTCGAGCCCATTACCAGCAGCCGGCGCAGTGCGCCCGCGGCGCCGTACAGGCCACCGGCGATTTCGAGGATGCCGATCAGGCGGAAGAGAAAACTGCGCATGCAAGAGGTTCCGGGCACGTGGACGAAAGCGCGGAGTGTGCCGCGTTTGCGGCGCCGCGTGTGCGACTTCAGTCCAGCGTGTCGGCCAGTTCGTGCAGGTCGGCGACATGCTGCTCCCACCAGCGCGGTTCGGCGGCGAACGGGAACGCGGCGGGGAACGCCGGGTCGGCCCAGCGCTGGGCGATCCAGCCGGCATGGTGGACCTGGCGCATGGCGCGCAGGGCGGGGATGAGCGCGAGCTCGGCGTGGTCGAAGTCGCGCATGGACGTATAGCCCGCCAGCAGCGCGTCCATCGCCGCGTCGTCGTGCGCGAGCATCCACAGATCCTGCACTGCAGGGCCGCTGCGTGCGTCGTCCAGGTCGACGAAGTGCGGGCCGGCATCGGTCCACAGCAGGTTGCCCGGATGGCAGTCGCCGTGCAGCCGCAGCTGGCGCACGGGACCGACCGCCTCCCGTCGTGCGGCCACCGCCTGGTCCAGCCGTTGCACGGCGGTGCGGTAGGCCTCGGCCAGGTGCGGCGGCAGCAGCGACGAGGCCAGCACCGCCTGCGCAGGACGCTCGACCAGCGTGCTCCGGTCGATACGCTCGCGGTGGCGGAACGGCGAGCGCGAACCGACCGCATGCAGGCGCGCGATCAGGCGCCCCAGCCACTCCAGTTGCTCGGCCGATTCCAGCGAGGGCGCGCGCCCGCCCCGGCGCGGGTAGAGCGCGTAGCGGTAGCCGGCGTGGTCGAGCAGGGTGCGGCCGTCGAACACCAGCGGCGCGACCATCGGCAGTTCGTCCGCGGCCAATTCCAGCGCAAAGGCGTGTTCCTCGGCGATGGCTTCGTCGCTCCAGCGCCCGGGCCGGTAGAACTTGGCGATCACGGGCGTCGCATCCTCGATGCCGACCTGCCAGACGCGGTTCTCGTAGCTGTTGAGCGCGAGCAGGCGGCCATCCGGCCACAGGCCGCAGGCGCCGACGGCGTCGAGGACGAGGTCGGGGGTGAGGTTGGCGTAGGGGGCGGCGCTCATGCTTCTAGCTCCCTCTCCCCTTCTTTGATAAGGGCCGGGGGAGAGGGCTGGGGGGAGGGGCCGGGGCTCGTGGAAAGGGTTGTTCGTAGCGTGGGAGAAAAGGGGAGGTACTTGCGGCGCTCTTTCGCAAGAGCGACTCCTCACCCCAACCCTTTCCCCCATCTTCGAAAAAGGCTGGGGGAGAGGGAGCAGTGAACGCGCGCTCCGACCCGTAGCTCACCGCACCACCGCCCGCCGCGGCACCACCGCCATGGTCAACCGCGAGATGCACACCAGCGCGCCTTCCTCGTTCTCGATGCGGATCTCCCACACCTGGGTCGAGCGGCCCAGGTGCAGCGCTTTCGCCGTCCCGGTGACCACGCCCGAGCGCACGCCGCGCACGTGGTTGGCGTTGATGTCCAGCCCGACCGCCACCTCCTGCTCCGGGTCGAGCGTCAGCAGCGCGCCGGTGCTGCCCAGCGTTTCGGCCAGCGCCACCGAGGCGCCGCCGTGCAGCAGCCCGAACGGCTGGTGCGTGCGCGCATCCACCGGCATGGTGCCGGCGAGCCAGTCCTCGCCGATCGCCGTGAAGCGGATGCCGAGCACCTGCATCAGCGTGTTGTCGCTCCACGCATTGATGCGCTCGAGGTCGGGTGCCTGCTTCCAGATCGCCATGGGGAACGCGCCGCTTCAAGGGAAAGCATGCATTGTCCGTCCACGGCCCTCGCGGCGACAATGCGCGGGTGTTCACCATCACCCTCCAGAACTCCGGCCGTACCTTCCCCGCCGCGCCGGGCGAAACTGTGCTCGAAGCCGCGCAGCGCGCCGGCATCGCGCTGCCGTACTCATGTCGCGCCGGCGTCTGCGGCAGTTGCAAGGCCACGCTGCTGGCCGGCCAGTGCGGCTATCCGCGCAATCCGCCGGTCGCGCTGAGCGGCAGTGCGATGGCGCGCCACGCGATCCTGCTGTGCCAGGCGGTGCCGGCCAGCGACCTGACCATCGCCGCGCGCGAGGTCACGTCGGTGGAGGACATCGCGCGCCGCCGTCTCACCGTCGAGGTGACCGGCAAGCAATCGCTGGCGCCGGGCGTCACCGGCCTGGTACTGCGTCCCGTGGCCGGCCAGAAGCCGCTCAACTGGCTGCCGGGCCAGTACCTGGATGTGCTGCTGGAGGAGGGCAGGCGCCGGCCGTTCTCGATCGCCAGCGGCCCGAAGGAGGACGGCAGCATCGAGCTGCACGTGCGCCACGTCGCCGGCGGCGGTTTCACGTCCTGGGTGCACGAGGGCCTGGCGATCGGCGCGCGGCTGCACGTCGAGGGGCCGCTGGGCACCTTCGTGCCGCGCGAGGATTCGGAACGGCCGATGGTGTTCATGGCCGGCGGCACCGGCTTCGCGCCGGTCAAGGCGATCGTCGAGCATTTCCTGGCGCTGCCCACGCGCCGGCCGATGGCGCTTTACTGGGGCGCACGCAGCGCCGGCGACCTGTACCTGCGCGCTCTGGCCGAGCGCTGGGCCCGCGAGGCGCCGAACCTTGCCTTCCACCCGGTCCTGTCCGATCCCGAGCAGGCCGCCGCCTCGGGCGTGCGCGCCGGCCTGGTGCACGAGGCGGTGCTGGAGGACCAGCCGGACCTGTCCGGCCACGAGGTCTACATGAGCGGGCCGCCGGCGATGATCGACGCCGGCCGGCAGATGTTCGCCGAGGCCGGGTTGCCCGACGAGCGGCTCTATTTCGATTCGTTCGAATACGCGCCCGACGTGCTGGCGCAGATCCTGGCCGGGCGCGCCGGCATCGGCGAATAGACGGCCAGCCGTCCCGGGGTTACTTGTTGCCCTTGGCCAGCGGTAGCTGCGCCTGCTGCCAGGCCAGCACGCCGCCGCCCAGGGTGTAGACCTTGGTGAAGCCGGCCTTGACCAGCCGCTGCGCGGCCTTGTCCGAACCGCGCCCGTCCTTGTCCATCACCACCACCGGCAGGTCCCTGGCTTTGGCCAGGTCCTTGTGCTCGGGGTCGAACTGGCTGGGCAGCACGTGGCGCGCGCCGGGCACGTGCATCTTCTCGAAATCCGCGCGGGCGGAAAGGTCCACCAGCAGCGGGCTCTCGCGGTTGATCAGCAGGGTCAGCCCGCCCGGGGTCAGCTCCTTGTACTTGCGCAGCAGGCGACCGAACTCCATCGCCACCAGCGCGAGCAGGATGATCACTAACAACGCCGACAGCGCGAGGTGGTTGCCCACGAAGGTGGGGAGCTTGTGCAGGAAGTCGTTCATGGCGGGCCTGGCCGGATGCGCAAACCGGCGATTATCCGGGACTGCACCAGCGGGCGCAAAGGTCGCCCCCGGCGCGCTGAAGCCCTCTCCCCGGCGGGGAGAGAGTTTGGGTGAGGGGCCGGGGCTCGCGGGAAAGGTTGTCCGTAAGACCAAGCCTTTCGGGCAGGAGGCTCCGAAGACGCTACTCCCGCGTGATATCCGGCAACCCGCTCATCAACCACCAGCGCTTCTTCTCCGGGTCATAGCGCCAGCTCTGCCGATCGACCACGGTCCGCTCGGACTGCGTGTTCACGTTGACCAGGCCGATCTGCACCACCTGCCGCACCTGGTTCTCGCCGTCCGGCACCGGACCGGCGCCCTCGTCATAGCCGGTCACGCGCACCTGCTCGTAACGCGCCAGGTCCAGCGAACTGACCGGATTGGCCTCGCGCACCTTCGGATCGACGAACTGCTGCGCGCTCCGGAAGTCGCCCCAGCGCAGCGTGCTGGCGTAGGCGTTGAGCGTGGTGACCAGCGCCTGGTTGCGCTGATCGGTGGCGCAGCCGGCGCAGAGCATCGCGACGAGCGCGAGCAGCGGGAACAGATAGCGACGCATGGGCGATCCCCTTACGGAAACAAGTCGTCATTGTGCCCCAGCCCGCCGCTTGGCGACGAAGCGCGCCTGAAGCGTGGCGGCTGGGCGCTCGCCGTTGCCGGGCACCTCGCAGCGCACGTCGATGCGCGCCTTGCCGCGCTCGGCGAGCGTGGCGAAGAAGATCGCAAAGTCCGCGTCCTCGGCCAGCCGTGCCTCGGCGCGGAAGTCGTCCCACACCGGCTCCAGGTAGCGCACGTGCGAGTCGCCCACGAACACGTCGCAGTCCTCGCCGTGCCGCTTGAGTTCGAGCTCCACCAGTGCCCAGCCGGCGAGCGTCATCACGCTGGCCAGGCTGCCGCCGAAGGCGCAGCCCTTGTCGTTGACGTTGGGCGCCAGCGGTGCGGCCAGCGCGAGGCCGTCCGGGTCGTAGCGGTGCAGGCGCAGATCCATGGCGCGGGCAAGCGGGATCTTGTCGCGGATGAAGCGGAGCAACTCGTCGGCAAGCAGTCGGGAATCGGCAGTCACGGTTCGACACACGGGGGGAAAGCGGCAAGTGTAGCGAGCGGCTTACACTGCCCACTGTTTTGGCTGCATGGGCTCACGCGGTGCCACACGCTTCCACCTCCGGCGAGCTCAAGGGCCGCGTGATCGTGATCACCCGCCCCGCCGGCACCGCTTCGGCCTTCGCGCGCCAGGTGCGCGCACGCGGCGGGGTGCCGCTGCTGCTGCCCGGGCTCGCCCTTCGCTCCGGCGACGATGGCGCGCAAACGGTGTTGCGCGAGGCCCTGCGGCGGGACGACCTGCTGCTGTTCACCAGCCCCGCGGCGGTGCGTTTCGCCGCTGCGCTGGCGTCGCTGCGCACGCGCGCCACGGTGCTGGCGGTCGGGCAGGGCACCGCCGCCGCGTTGCGCCGCCACGGCCTCGCCGTGCAGGCGCCCACGCGGCAACAGGACAGCGAAGGCCTGCTCGACCTGCCGGCGCTGCACGACGTGCAGGGCCGCGGCGTGGCGCTGGTCGGCGCGCCCGGCGGCCGTGGTCTGCTGCAGCAACGCCTGGTCGATGGCGGCGCGCGGCTGCGCGAAGTGTGGGTCTATCGGCGCACGCCGCCGCGGCTGGATCGCCGGCACGTCGAGGCGGTAAGGCAACTGCGCCCGAATGCCCGCGTTCTGCTGTCCAGCGCGCAGGCGCTTTCGAACCTGCACGAGGGCCTGCCGCCGGATGCGTGGGCGCGCTTGCGCAACGCCGTCGCCGTGGCCAGCAGCGAGCGCCTGGAAGCCGCGGCACGCGAGGCCGGCTTCCGCCACGTCCGTCGTGCTGCCTCGGCCATGCCCGCCGATCTCCTGGCCGCGGCCCGCTGACCCTGTAGGAGCGCACCCAGTGCGCGACCGCGATGCACATGGCCCAGAGCGGCACTGCCGCGCGTCGCGGTCGCGCACAGGTGCGCTCCTACCCTGGCCGCTATCGGCTTCACACCGGTCATGCGAACCCCGCCGGGCGGGCTGCTAGCATGGCGCGCATGAACCAAGACGACCTCGCTTCCGATCGTCCCGCCGCGCCGGTTCCGGCCGCCGCGCCGCGTCCCGCGCCCGCACCGGCCCCCCGCCGAGGCGGCACGCTTGCCCTCGCGCTGCTGATTGCCCTGCTCGCGCTCGGCCTGGCTGGCTACGTGGCCTGGCGCCAGTGGCAGCAGATGCAGGGCGCGGCCGGCGACCACCTCGACCAGCGCGTGGGCCATCTGGAAGACACGCTGACCACGCTGGGTGACGAGCGCTCCTCGCTGCGCCAGCGCCTGGGCGACGCCGAGCAGGTCAACCGCAGCCTGCGCGAGGAAATGCTGGGCCAGTCCGAGCGCCTGCGAAACCTGGAGGATGCGGTCGCCAAGCTGTCGGAAAAGAGCCTCTCCGGCCACGACGCGATGCTGCTGGACGAAACCGAAACCCTGCTGCGCATGGGCCAGCAGCGCTATGCGTTGTTCCATGACGCGCAGGGCGCGGCGGCCGCCTACGGGCTGGCCGACCAGGCGCTCGCCGCAGTGAACGACGGAGCCTTCTCCGGTGTGCGCCAGAGCCTCGCCGCCGAGCGCGAGGCGCTGGAGCAGAGCGTGCCGCGCACCCGTGCGGTCGATACCCTGCAACAGCTCCGTGGTGCCGTCGGGACGCTCCCGCTCAAGCGCGAGGACGCCGCCGCCGCACCGGCCAACCCGGGCGCCTGGGCGCGCATCCGCCATGCACTGGGCAGCGTGGTCAACGTGCAGCGCGACAACGGCGCGCCACTGGCGGTGGCCGATGCCCGCTTCGCGCGCGAGCTGACCGCGCTCGACCTGGCCCAGGCGCAGGCCGCACTGCTGGCCGCCGACGTCGACGCAGCGCACGCCGCCATCGTGCGCGCGCAGGCGAGCCTTGCCGCACAGTTCGACATCGCCGAGCCGTCCGTCGCGCATGTCCAGGCCGAGCTGGCTAACCTCGCCTCGACGCTCAAACCCGCCACGCCAGTGCGGTTGGGCGCCGCGCTGGCCGAACTTCGCAACCTGCGCGCAGTGCACGCCCTCAAGGCGGTCGATGCCACGCCGGCACGCGCGGCCAGCACGGGGCGCCGGCCGTGAAGCTCTGGCGCTGGCTGTTGCTGCTGATCGTGGTCGCGGCGCTGGCCGCGTTCGGCTGGCACTGGGTCGCCGAGGACCCTGGCTACGTGCTGGTACGCCTGCGCGGCTGGCGCGTGGAAACCACTGTGGTCGTCGCGCTGGTCATCGTGCTGCTCGCCTGGGCGATCCTGGCCGGCCTGTGGCGGCTGGCGCGCTGGCCGTTCGGCGCGATGTCGCGGCGGCACCGCCGGGTCAGCCGGCAGCGGCTGGGCGGTGGCCTGGTCGCGCTGATGGAAGGTCGCCACGGCGAAGCCGAGCGCGACCTGGAACGCGCCGCCCGCCTCGATGAGCTGCGCGGCCCGGCGCTGGTCGCGGCGGCCGAAGCCGCCTCGCGTCGCGGCGAACCGGCACGCGCGCTGGAGATCCTCAATCGCGCCGGCCAGGTCGCGCCGCAGGCAGCGCGGGTCGTGCGGGCGCGCGTGCTGCGCCGCGACGGCAAGCCCGCCGAGGCGCTCGCACTGCTCAACCCGGAGGCCGACAGCGGTAGCCTCACCCCCGGTGGCTGGCACGAACTCGCGCTGGCCGCGCTGGCCGCCGGCGAACCGCGCCGCGCGCTGGCCGCGCTGGAGCCGCTGCAGAAAAGCGGCGCGCTCGGCACGCAGCGCTACGCCGCGCTGGAAACCCGGGTGCTCATCGCCGCCATTCTCGCCGCACCCGACGGCCAGGCGCTCAACGCGCTGTGGTCGCAACTGCCCAAGGGCCAGCGCCGCGCGTCCGCGGTGATCGACGCCTACGCCCGCCGCGCTGCCGTCTTCGGCCTCGCGCTGCCGGCCATGGACGAACTGGAATCGGCCCTGCGCCGCGAGTGGTCGCCGCAACTGGCCGAAACCTGGGGCACGCTGGAGGGCGACGACCTCGACGCCCGCCTGCGCCGCGCCGAAGCCTGGCTGGACGCCCACCCGAACGACCCCGGCCTGCTGCTCGCGCTCGGCCGCATGTGCGTGCGCCAGCAACTGTGGGGCAAGGCGCGCACCTATCTCGAACGCTCGCTCGCCATCGCGCCCAGCGCTGGTGCCTGGGAAGCCATGGGCGATGCCTGCATCGGCCAGGGCGACATCCCGCTCGCGCAGCGCTGCTACCGCAACGCGCTGGCGCTCACCCGCGGCGACGCCACGCTCGATCTGCCGCGCGACGGCCGGCTATCGCATCCGGACACGCGCTCGCTGGCGGTGGAAGAACGCGACGAGCACGGCATGCCGCGGTTGCGGAAGTGAACGTGCGCGGGAGTCCGCGGCAAGCGCTAGCCATGACCTTGCTCGTCTGCAGCATCGGTACCGCTGCTGCGACTTCCGATGACACGTGGTACCTGCACAGCTCGTTCCAGGAAACCTACGCGCACGCCCAGGTCGTCGAGGCCACCACGCTTGGCGGTGCCTACGGGCGATCGCTGCGCGAGGGTAGAACAGCAGACACGCTCGCCGCGATGTTCAAGGCCTGCGTGCGACAGCATCCGGAGCAAGCGATCGCCGAATACATGCTCGTCGGTTTTGTGCTGAAGGACGGTCGCATGGTCAATACGCAAGTGGGTCCGGCCAACGAGCTGGCCATCTGCTTCGGTCGCGCCGTGGCGGGGCTTGCCTTTCCGCCGCCCCCGGCGCGCCATGTTCCCTACGCCGTCGCCATCCGGTTCGATGGCAGGACTCTGCGGCAGGTATCGCCTTTCCCGCCGACGGACGTCCCACCGCCGCTGCCGGCCTGGTGAACATCAGGCTTCGGTTTGACCCTCCTCCAGGCTCGCAAAAAAAGCGGACGCGGGGGATGTGCATCGCTAGAGCGCCTCACCCCAACCCTCTCCCCGGAAGGGAGGGAGCGCAGGAGCGCGCGGTGACGCCGAACTCCCGCGGCGTGCTACCCCAGTCACCAAGTCCCTGCCGATCACCAGGTGCTGGTCGGCCATCGCCGCCACGCCCTCCCGGTGCGACACGACCACCACGATCGAGCGCGGCAAGCGTCGCTTGAGCGCGGCCAGTACGGCCCGTTCCGATGCCGCGTCGAGCGCGCCGGTGGCTTCGTCCAACACCGCCAGCAACGGCTGGCGCAGGATCACCTGGGCCAGCATCAGCCGTTGCAGTTCGCCGCCTGAGAGACGGCTGGAACTGCCGTAGAGCGGCGCGTCCAGCCCTTCGTGTGAGGCGACGAGCCACCGCCCCAGGCCTACCTCCTCCAGCACGTCCAGCATCGTCGCATCGCTCGCCGCGGGTGCCGCCCAGGCCAGGCAGTCGCGCACGGTGTGCTGCCACGGGCGCACGCTCTGGCTGACGTAGGCGCCGTTGCGCACCAATGCCCGGTAGTCGTCGAAGTCGATCGGGTGCTCGCCGATCGACGCGCTGAACTCCGCCGGCAGGGTCATGCCGGCCAGTACGTCGACCAGGCTGCTCTTGCCGATGCCCGAATCGCCCGAGACCAGCGTCAGCTCGCCCGGTGCCAGCACCAGGTGGCGCACGCACAGCGGCTCCAGCGGCGCGCGCAACCGCAACTGGTCGATGACCAGCACGTCACCGACTGCCAAGGCGTGCGCGGGCACGGCCGGCAACGCGTCGTGCCGGTGCCGCATGTGGCGCTGCCACAGGTCCAGCGCCGGCGCCGCCGAACGCAGTTGCTGGCAGCTCTGCCGGGTCGACACCAGGTAGGGCAGCAGGCGACCGAGCAGCAGGCTCACCGCGATCAGCGACGCACTGTCGATGCCGTGCCAGCGATGGGCGAGCACGAACACGCCGGCGATGCCCGCGGCGGCGACCAGTTCGAGCATCAGCCGGCCGGCCGCGACCAGCTCCAGCTGGCGCCGATAACCCAGGCCCAGCCGCGCGGAGATCGCGCCGTAGCCGGCCTTCTCCGCGCTCTGGCGTTCGAACGAACGCACGTAGCGCAGGCGCCGCGGAAAATCCTCGCTGAGCCAGAACAGCCGCGTCATGTCGGCCACGTACTGCCGGCTCACCGCCGACTGCTCGCGGCCGTAGGCGCGCGCGGCGAACAGGCCCAGCGCCACCAGCACCGGCGAGACCAGCAGCAGCGTCGGCGACACCCAGAACACGAACGCCAGGCTCACCGCGGTGGTGAGGCCGATCACCGCCAGTTGCAGCAGCGCGCCGAAACCCTGCACCAGGATCTCGATGTTGTAGGTCAGCACGTTGGCGATCTCGGCGGAGCTCGCATCGGCCAGCTCGCCCAGCGGCGCATCCACCAGCCGCGCGTGCACCATCCGCCGCAGGTTCATGCCGCAGCGGCTGACCAGCTCGGCACCCAGCCGCGCGACCTGCCAGCGCATCAACGCGAAGCTGCCAGTGGCGATGGCGAAGGCCGCCGCCTGCATCTCCACGCGGGTGTAAGCGGCGAACGCGGGGGACGAACCGGGCTGGACCAGCGGCACCAGGCAGATCGCCGCGAGGCTGCCGGCCAGTGCGGCGCCGAGCGACAGCGCCACGTAGCTCGCGATCTGCACTGCATCGCGGCGACCGAGCGCGAGCGCGAAGGCGCGCCAGAAGCGTGACGCCGGCAGCGCGCGGAGCAGTGCCGTCGCGGCGCGCTGGTGCCAGGGTGCCAGACCGTGGCGCTCCAGCGTCGCGTCTTTGCCGGGTATCGTGCTCATCTTTCCTGAGTGCAGGCGGTCCTGCGAAAGGTTGGTCCGCCCGGGCCTCGCGCGTCCCGAGTCGAAGGTTCGGTCGCCGCACGCGTGCCTTTGCCAAGCAACCGCCATAGCGCGTCCACCGACGCCTGGGGATCGCGCCCACGTCGCAAGCGGTACACGCCGCGGTCGACCAGTGCCGCGACGAACGCCTGCCAGCCCGGCTGGCCTGCCGCATAGGGTTGGTTGGCCGCCAGCCAGTTCGCTGCCGCGCCGGCATCGACGGCTGAGAGCAGCTCGCCGTCGGCCGGTTCGCCGGTCGCCATTACCGCACCGACCAGCTCGAGCGGGGCGTCCGCAAGCCGGCCCACGCCGTGGCGAAGGTCCGCCTCGATCTTCTCCACGCCGCTGCGGCGGTGTATGCGTGGCGAGCGTTGCAGCCAGTCGCGCGTGGCGTCGTCGTTCAGCCGTCCCATCGCATCCGGGCGGACGTGAAGAAAGTTCGGCACGCCGGTCGCCAGCAGGCTGTCCGGTTGCACGAACACCGCGTCCTCGGCGAGGAAGTCCAGCCCGTGCAGCAGGCTGTGCAGGGACAGCGTCGACTTGCCCGCACCGCTGTCGCCCAGCAGCAGCACGCCGCGCCCGTCGTGCCCCACGCAGGCACCGTGCAGCGGCACCAGGCCCATGCCGCGCGTGGCCAGGGTGAACACGGTGAACTCGATAAGCTCGTAGCGCAGGTGGTAAGGCCGCCTGAGCATGGCCTGCGAAGCGACCACCAGCGCGCGGCGCTCGCCTGGATCGAGCACCGCGTAGTTGTACTCGTCGATCACACCGCAAAGGAACCCCGCGCCCGCCTGGTGCCGCACCGGCGGCGGCTCGCGCCGGTAGCTCGTGCGGACCGGCAGCAGGCGCAGCTCGACATGAAAGTCGTGCGCACCCGGCAGTTCCTGCGCGGGAAGCCCGCCGTAGGCGGCCTCGACCAGCTGCAATAGCGCCGCATTGTCGCTGGCAAAGTGAAAGCGTCCGCCCAGCACCTTCCGCTGCAGCCCGAAGCCGCAGGCGATGCGTTCGCCGAACGGATCGGCGACGGTGGCGGGGGAGGCGGGCGGAGTCATTCCCGCGTGAGTGCGCTTGCGGGAGGCGGAGGTTTTGCTCGCTCTCACCTGCGCGAGCTAACTTCCGATGCGCCGCGAACTGGCGCCCTCTCCCCTCCGGGGAGAGGGCTTCAGGGCGTCGAACATCAAGCGTGCGCCGCGTCTGCTCCCTCTCCCCTCCGGGGAGAGGGCTGGGGTGAGGGATCGCTCTAGCGATGGGTTCACCAGCTTGAGCCGTCGCTCAAGCCAGCTTCCTGGCGAGCCCCGGCCCCTCACCCAAACCCTCTCCCCGGAGGGGAGAGGGCTCCAGTGCGCACGAGGTTGGAATACCGCGACACAACCTCGATCGACCCGCCCGGCACTTACCCGCATGCACGCCCCAGGGCGCCGCACGGCCGCCCCGCGCGGCCTTCTTCGCCAACGGCCGGGCCGACACCCATGCTCAATATCCAGGTCAGCCACTCCTACTACCTGCAGTACGACCGCAAGCAGTGGGAACGTGGCAAGCCCTATCCGCCGCTGGCGACGATCCAGGTGGCCGCTTTCCTGCGCCAGCACGGGCACGAGGTGGTGCTGTTCGACACCATGCTGGCTGATGGCGTGGAGGCTTACGCCGATGCACTGCACGATGCAGCGCCCGCGCTCGTGGTGCTCTACGAGGACAACTTCAACTTCCTCACCAAGATGTGCCTGAGCCGCATGCGCGAGGCGGCCTGCCGGATGATCGGCGAGGCGCGCGCCAGCGGCGCCCGCGTGATCGTGGCCGGCTCGGATGCCTCCGACCAGCCCGACGCCTTTCTCGCCGCCGGTGCCGACGTGGTGCTGCTCGGCGAAGGCATCGCCGCGCTGTCCGCGCTGGTCGAACGCTTCGATCGCGACCGCGCGATCGACACCCGCGACTGGGCCGCCGGCCTCGCCGGCGTCGCCTTTCGAATGGACGGCCAGACGCAACTGCAGCGCATCGGCATCCAGCCACCGGACGCCCGGCTGGTCGGCCACCCGGCCTGGGACCTGATCGACATCGAGCGCTACCGCGCCTTCTGGAACGCGCGCCACGGCTACTTCAGCCTCAACATGGCCGCCTCGCGCGGCTGCCCGTTCCGCTGCAACTGGTGCGCCAAGCCGATCTGGGGCAACCACTACCGCCAGCGCAGCGCCATCGACGTGGCTACGGAAATGGCGCACCTCAAGCACACCTTCGGTCCGGACCACATCTGGATGGCCGATGACATCTTCGGCTTCTACGTCGACTGGGTGCAGACCTTCGGCGAGCACCTGCACGCGAGCGCCGGTTCGGTGCCCTTCACCATCCAGGCGCGCGCCGACCTGTGCAGCGAGGCGATGGCCGAGGCGCTGGCGAAGGCCGGCTGCGTGGAGGTATGGATCGGCGCCGAAAGCGGCAGCCAACGCGTGCTCGACGCGATGAGCAAGGGCACCCGTGTGGCCGACCTCGTCGGCGCGCGCGAGCGCCTCGGTCGCCAAGGCATCCGCGTCGGCTTCTTCGTGCAGCTGGGCTACCTGGGTGAAGAGCTGGAAGACCTGCTGGCCACGCGCGAGCTGATCGCGCGCGCCGCGCCGGACGACATCGGCGTCAGCGTGTCCTACCCGCTGCCGGGCACGAAGTTCTACGAGAAGGTGAAAGCCCAGCTCGGCCGCAAGACCCACTGGGAGGAAAGCAACGACCTCGCGATGATGTTCCGCGGCGCCTACGACTCGGATTTTTACCGGCACGTGCGCGACCTCCTGCACGCCCAGGTCGAACTGCAGCAGTCGGCCGCGACCCAGCCAGTCGAACACCACGCGCTGGCCCGCGCCGCGCTCGACGCGCGCTGGAACGCGCTGATCGCCAACGAACAGGCGCACCGTACCGGGCAGGTTTGCCGCCCCGCCACGGCGACGCTCAGCCATGCCTGAGAACCTGCCGCCGCTACGCACCGTCCGCGCCGGCCTGCGCCGTGCGACCGAGGCGCTCGCCGCCGAGCTGGCGCTCCCTGGCCGCGGTACGCCCGACTGGACGCCGCTCGAATGGCGCCTGGCCATGGCCGCGTCCGCTGCGCACGGGGTCTCGCCGCTGCTCGACCGTCGCCCCAGCTGGCAGCACGCGCAATGGAAGCGTTTCCTGGCCAGCCAGCACGAGCATGTCGAACTGCGCCATCGGCGCATCGTCGCGCTGCTGCACCGGCTGGACGCCGCCGCCCGCGCCGCCGGCGTGCCGCTGGTGCCGCTGAAGGGCTCCGCGCTGCACGCGCTGGGCCTGTACGCGCCCGGCGAGCGGCCGATGGCCGACATCGACCTGCTGGTGCACCCGGGCGACGCGCAGCGCGCGGCTGGCCTGCTGCAGGAGCTGGGCTACGAGGCGTCCTTCGCACAGTGGAAGCACCAGGTGTTCAAGCCGGTCGCGCAGGCGCCGGTGAACGCGCTGGGGGAGCATCGCGACACCCCGGTCAACATTGAACTGCACACGCACATCCACGAGCGTCTGCCGCTGGCTACGGTCGAGCTCACCGCCATGGTCTATCCGCACGACGCCCACGCCGGCCTCAACACCTACCCCTCGCACGCCGCGCTGATGGGCCACCTGTTGCTCCACGCCGCCGGCAACGTCTGCGGCCGCAGCCTGCGCCTGCTGCATCTGAACGACATCTCGCTGCTGGCTACGCGCATGACCCTGCGCGAGTGGGACGTGCTGTGGGACGCACGCGAACCACCGTGGTGGGCCTTGCCGCCGCTGCGCCTGGTGACGCGCTACTACCCGCGCTCCGTGCCCGAGGCCGTGCTCGCCCGGCTCGAGCGCGACTGTCCGCCACTGCTGCGCGCGTTCGCCCGGCGCTGGACGCTGAGTGCGGTGTCCTGCTCGGACCTGTGGCTGCACGGCCTGGCCGGGATGGAATGGTGCCGCTCGCCCGGCGAGGTGGCGCGCTACCTGCGCAACCGGCTCAAGCCCACCGACGAGGCCCGCCGGGAACGCGCCGACATGGTGCGCACGCAGTTGTGGCTTCAGGGGCAAAGCTGGGTGACCTCCTCGCAGCGGCGGCGCATTTTGGCCTGGCTGACCCGGCCGGTGCCGCGGATGGATACGTTGTACGTGGTGCGTGCGGCGTTGGCGCGGGTGGATTGAGTGGGGCTTTCCCGCAAGGCTTCCCCCATCCGCCCTTCGGGCACCTTCCGCCGTGGGACGGGGGAAGGCTCGAACGCGTAGTCGCCTGAGCCTCCCTGCGCAGGGGAAGACTCGAAGCGTGCTCCCTCGGTCCTTGCCCCGCGCGCGGGGGAAGGTGGACGGGGGAAGCCTTGCCGCAAACGTCCACCCCACCCTCACAGGCGTACCATCCCCCCCCGTTGAGACCTGCCTCAGCGGGGTGCTTCGCGATGCCCGAGCCCACGCCCATGTCGCTCGACCAGTCGGCCGAGGCGCTGTTCGTCACGGTGTACGCGCGCCTCAAGGCGATGGCAGCCAAGCAACTGGCCAGCCGCCGCAACGCCACCCTGGACACCACCGAGCTGGTGCACGAGCTGTACCTGCGCATGGGGCAGCGCGAGGGCCTGCAGTTCGAGCACCCGGCGCAGTTCTTCAGCTACGCCGCGCGCGCCATGCGCCACCTGCTGATCAACCGCGCCCGCGACCGCCTGCGCCTGTGCGCCGGCGGCCAGTGGCAGCGCGTCACGCTGGACGACCAGTCGCTCAAGCTCGCGCTCGATACCGCCGAGCAGGCGCTGGCGCTGGACGCCGCGCTGGACGAACTGGAGCAGGCCGACGCGCGCGCCGCGCAGGTCGTCGAACTGCGCTTCTTCGCCGGCCTCAGCCTGGAGCAGGTCGGCGAGACGCTGGGCCTGTGCCGCCGCACCATCGACCGCGACTGGCGCTTCGCCCGCGCCTTCATCAAGGCCCGCATGGATTAAAAGCCCTCTGGGGACACCGTCCGGTCGTGCGCGATGCCCGAGGGAAAGCAGCACGGCAAAAGGCTCCCAGGCGTGCCGGGGGAGAGAGGGAGACTGGCAACAGGTCGCAAACCGTACCCATCCGGGGTTTATCGAAGGGCAAAGCCAATCGTCGGGAGAGGCGCCATGGCATCCATACCGTCGCTGCGCGAGCTGTTCGAAGCGGCCCTCCCGCTGCCGGAGCCCGCGCGCGCCCGCCTGCTCGCCGAACGCTGCCCCGACGTCGGCCAGCGCGCGCAACTGGAGCGCATGCTGGCCGCCGACGCCACCGAGGGCGAGCTGCTTTCCACCGGCGATGCGGCGCGCGCCGCACGGGCGATCGGTGATGCCAGCGTCAGCGACGCGCTTCCCGCCGGCAGCACGATCGGTTCCTTCGAACTGGTCGAGGTGCTCGGCGAAGGCGGCTCGGCCACTGTCTTCCGCGCCTTCCGCGAAAGCGAGGGCGTGCGCCAGGAGGTGGCGATCAAGCTGCTCGCGCGGGGCCTCTATACCGCCGAATCGCAAAACCAGTTCCGCCGCGAGCGCGAGGCACTGGCGCGGCTGCGCCACCCCGGCATCGCGCGGCTGATCGAGGGCGGCATCACCCAAGGCGGCCAGGCCTACATCGCGCTGGAATTGGTCGATGGCCAGCCGATCACCGGCTATGCGCGCGAGCGCCGCCTGGCCCTGCGCCAGCGGCTGGTGCTGTTTCTGATGGTATGCCGCGCGGTCGAGACCGCCCACCGCGCGCTCATCGTGCACCGCGACCTCAAGCCCTCCAACGTCCTGGTCACCCCCGAGGGCGACGTCAAGCTGCTGGACTTCGGCATCGCCAAGCTGCTCGACGAAGACATCGATGCCGCCCCGCGCACGCAGCATTGCGCGCTCACCCCGGCGTACGCCGCGCCGGAGCAATTCGCCCAACAGCCGATCACCACCGCGACCGATGTGTACGCGCTGGGCGTCCTGCTGGACGAACTGCTCAGTGGCCGCCGCCGCGCCGCCAGCACCACCACCACGCCACCCTCGCGCACCGACACCCCGACCCTCGCCGGTGCCTACGGCCTCACGCCCTCGCCGGCGGCGGTCGGGCCGCTGCGGCGCAAGCTGCGCGGCGACCTCGACAACATCGTGCTGAAAGCCGCGTGCCCCGAACCCGAGCGGCGCTACGCCTCCGCCGGTGCGCTGGCCGAGGACATCGAACGTCACCTCGATAGCCAGCCGGTGCAGGCGCATCCACCCTCGCGCTGGTACCGCGCGGGCAAGTTCGCCGCGCGGCATCGCGGCGGCGTGGCGATCACCGGGACCTTCCTGCTCGCCATCCTCGTCTCGCTCTCGGTCGCGCTGTCGCAGGCGCGCGTGGCACGGCACGAGGCGCAGCGGGCCGAGGCCATCCGCGACTATGTTGTCGACCTGCTCGGCAGTACCGCGCCGGATGTTCCCGCCGCCCAGCGCCCGGACGTGCCGACCCTGGTCTACAACGCCGCCGAAAGCCTGCCGCAGGAACTGCGTGACCAGCCCGACCTGCACGCCGAACTGCTCTACACGCTCGGCAACGTGCTGCGCGACATGGGCGATCCGGAGCGTTCGGAAACCCTGCTGCGCGCCGCCGAAACCAACGCCGCCTCGCTGCCCGAAACCTCATCCGTGCGCGTGCAGACCGGCATGGGGCTGGTGCGCACACTCGTCCGCCTCGGCGAGTACGACGAAGCCGCGCGGCACCTGGCCCCGTTGCTCGCCATCGCGCCACGGCGCCTGCCCTCCGACGTATCGCGCGCCGAGCTGCTGAAGATCGCCATGGCGGTCGAGGACGGCCGCGGCCACATGGCGCAGGCGGTGGCCTACGGCCGCCAGATGATCGCCGCCTATCGCGCCGACTGCGCGGCGGGGCAGCGTTGCAACCAGTTGGGCTTCGCCACCCACGACCTGGCCAGCGTGCTGCTCGATGCCGACCGCATCGCCGAGGCACGCGCACTGGCCGACGAGGCGCTGGCACGCAAGCAGCGCGACGCCACGCCCATGAGCCTGGCCAACACGGTCGAGCTGGAGTCGAAGATCGCGCTCTACCGCGGCGAGCTGGACGCCGCCGAGGCCGACGCGGTCAAGGCCCAGGCGCTGGTCGATTCGCTCGGCGACAGCCTGCACCGCAAGCCGCTGGAGCCGCGCGTGCAGCGCATCGACGTCCTGCTGGCGCGCGAGAACGCCGCCGACGCGCTGACCCAGGTCCATGCGCTGCTCGACACCCAGCACGCGCGCAAGTCGTCGCGCTGCTCGATCGCCTGGAGCGAACTGCAGCAGTCGCGCGCCCAGCTCCTGCTGCATCGGCCGCAGGAAGCCGCCGCCGCCGCGGCGCGCGCACTCGACGACGGCGCCACCTGCCATCGCGTCCGCACCGTCACCTTGGCGCTGGCCGGCATCGAGCAGGGTCGCGCCCTGGCTGCCGCGGGTGATCGCCTCGGCGCCGAGGCGGCCTACGCCAGCGCGGTCGCGTTCAACGCTCCCGTGCACGCCGACGACCCCTTGTCCTGGCCGCTCTACCTGATCGAAGCCACCCGCCTGGCCAGCGCCCTGGATCACCAGGACGCCGCCGAGCGCACCGCACGCCAACTGATCGTCGCGCTGGATCGCGCGCAGGCCCCGCCCAGCCATCCCTGGCGCCTGGAAGCGCAACTCACCCTCGCCGCCGCGGCCTCCGGAACACCCAGCGTCGCCGCTGTCGACAGCCCCACATTCGACACCGCGCTCGGCCGCATCCACGCCTGGCCGGTCGGCGCCCGCCTGGCGCAGTGGCGCGCCGGCGTCAAGGCGAACACCACCAGGTAGCCCGCGCTTGAACCCTCTCCCCTCCGGGGAGAGGGCAGGGTGAGGGGCCGGGACTCGCCGGGAAGGGTGACGGCGGCGCGGCTTTTCAGGAGCTTTCGACAAGGTGGCTCTTCGCCCGTGCGACCCCTCACCCCAACACGATCACCGGGG